>NZ_JAXEWM010000225.1:0-6760 GCF_034113885.1 Intestinibacter sp. | reverse complement strand
ATTAAAAATTTTATATCAGAGGAGGAAATAAAGTATGACTGAACAAGCACAAGCTGTCATTAAATTTTTAAAAGACAGAAAAATTGAGTTCGATATCGTTGAACACAATGCAGTATATACAATCGACGAAATGTTGGAATTAAACTTACCAAACCTAGATGCAATAGCCAAAAATTTATTTATTCGAGACGACAAGAAAAAGAACTATTACCTTGTTGTTATAAGAGAGGATAAGAGAGTACAACTAAAATCTCTAAGAGAAAAATTAGGCTCAAGACCATTGACCTTCGCTTCTGAAAATGATTTAAGCAAAATTTTAGGACTTACAAAAGGCGCTGTAACTCCATTTGGTATTCTAAATGACGAGGAGTGCAAAGTAAAGGTAATATTTGATGAATCATTCCGTGAAGCTTTGATAGGTGTCCATCCTAATGATAATACGGCAACAGTATGGTTAAATTCATCAGATTTAGTGTCTATTATTGAGCAACATGGTAATTCTATTGAATTTATGGAAATGTAGTTTTTACAGCCTAAATACTATAGACAATGACTCTATCCATTGTAATTATATTTAACAACTTTGTGATAAAGAAATATAACCAAACTTATATAACAAAGTTGTTAAATATATTAATAATATATAAAAAGTATCATCTTTTATTATAATCTATCCGCGCTTTAACATTCTCATTTTAAACTCTCTAATTTTGACCATATATCTACTTGTATAAATCACACCGACAATTAACATCCCAAATGAAAATCCAAGTGCAAAACTAGCAATTTTTTCTGTAAATCCACTATCAGCCATTCCTAAAGCTTCTAAAGACATATATACGACAAAACATATAACACCTATCAAAAATAAAATATGCATTCGCTTTGTAATTATTTCTCTTTCCTTATTGCTATAATCCGCTACCTTAAGTACAGTTTCTTCTAAGTCCTTGTTCATTTTCTCGCTTTTCCTTTCTCCATCTAAAATTTCTCTAATTTCTACATCGTAATAATCTGCAATCTGAATAAGAATGTCAATGTCTGGCATATTTGAACCAGTTTCCCATCTCGATATAGTTCTACTAGATACACCTAATTTTTCGGCAAACTGTTCCTGAGTAATGCCCTTTTCCTTGCGCAGTTCTTTTAGAAAACTACCTATCTTTTTTTGATCCACTTGATGATTACCTCCTTTCAAATTGATTTTATGCTTAATATAGAAAATATAACACGACACAAAGCGAGAAATGCCGTATTTTTACACTAGACACAGTATGTCTAGTCGATAAATTTCAAATTTTAGTCTTATTTATTAAAAAAATTATACCTTTTAACATCTCGTATATTTACATTTTGATTTTTCAAATTCTCCTCAATTTTACACAAAACACATTCTCTATATGTTTTAATCTTGTTAGGCATCGATACATCAGCTAAAATCATCGGCATCATGACGATTATAATAAAAAACCCTATCGATGGAGCGAATTCATAAAATATAAATAAAAAAAACAGATGGTAAATCAAAAAAATTAATTTAATAAGTTTTGGAAAGCGAAATTCACCAAAGATACTACATCCTTTTGAGCTCATCTCTATATTAAATTCAAAAAATATCCCATTATTAAACGTCTGCATATTTCTATCAGTGGGACTATTTGTTTTTTTATTAAAAAGCTTTTTATACATCTTTTTAAACTCATCTTGATATACAAAAGACTTCATAATATAAGAATCCTTTACTTTTTCTACCTTAGTATCCTTCGTATGCAGTAAATCAATAATATTTGATTCTATGCTATCAGTTAAAATCTCTACTTTATACATTTTTTTAATCCTCAAAATACTCTTCTCGTTTTTTATTCCAATATTCCTTATCTTCTTGTGTTATCTTTCTCAAAACCTTACAAGGATTACCAGCAGCTATTACATTGTCTTCTATATCCTTTGTCACTACAGAACCAGATCCTATAACTACATTATCGCCGATTTTGACGCCTGGATTTATAACAGTATTTCCACATACCCATACATTGTCGCCGATTTTTATTTCTTGTCCAAATTCAAGACCTGTGATTCTAACCTCTGTATCTATCGGGTGACCTGCTGTATATACGCATACTCTAGGTCCAAACATAACGTTGTTTCCTATCTCAACCTTGCATACGTCTAGTATTATGCAATCGTAGTTTGCGAAGAAATTATCTCCAATATATATGTTTTTACCGTAATCACATCTAAATGTAGGCTCTATAAATGCATTTTTGCCGACTTTTCCGAATAAATCGTTTAATAGGCTCGTTCTGTAGTCCATTTCTTCTTCTGTAGAATTATTAAATAATCTAATTAATTTTCTACATCTTTTAGCTTCTTCTCTAAGCTCTGCATCGCTTGCCATATATAATTTCCCTGATAACATTTTTTCTTTTTCTGTCATAAACTCCTCCATAATTACAATATCCAAACATCTCCATTTGGCATCCTGTTCATTTGTCCTTCAAATTTTTCCTTTACTTCTCCAGTATTCCAATCCCTGACAATTATCCTCTCGTGATATTCAGAATCTTCATACCACTCTGAGCAATATAAATTATCACCATCGCGAAACATCAAGCCCTCCGTATCTCCTATCTCGATTTTCTTCTTCTCCGGCCACAATATATTTAGATATCCATCATTTGCTTCTCTGATTAGTAAAACTGGTGCAACTCTAAGCAATAAGTTATAACAATCCTCTACATCACTAAGTGGTAGTTCAGCTATAGTAGATTTATCCTGACTCTTTGGAGTATAAGCCACTATTTGAATCTTTTTCTGATTAAAATCTACAACTAGAAAATAAAGTACACCTTCATAAAATACTGGCGCATCGACATATACATTTTCTTCAACCTCAAAAGGTCTAATAACTTCTGCATCTGGATAATGAATCAAAACACAACTCATTCCATCATAAACATTTCCAGAATTGATAATCTCTTCAGCTTCATATAAATCACAAAATGTACTTTTCGCTAATTTGCAATAGTACCATTCACTTGTACCTTCAACTGGTTCTGGATAAACATCGGTTAAACCGTCAATTTTTAAATATTTCATTTCACTTCTCCTATAAATTTTAATTTACTTAAGTCGGTAGCACTATTTGCTATTGAAACAACGTATTTTTTCATAAGTATTTCTAACTTCCATTATCCTTTCTTTGAATTTATTTGGATATAAAATTACATTTGTATATAATATTAATGCCAAAAATAACAACACCAATACAGCCAAATGTACATATCCAGGCAGAGGAAAAATAGGAACATCTTTCAAAATTAAAGTTTCAGTTTTTCCATTCTTTGTAATAATTATCTTGTTATATAAAATAGGATTTCGCTTTATTTCATAAGTCGTATCATTTAATTTGTAAAACCTCTCTTGCATTTGACTGTACTCGCTAAATGTATCATCAGACTCCGAACCAGAAATTTTCTCTTTATCTATTATTTCCATAGTATCTAAATCGACTACATTCTTTTGATCACGTCCACCATACGAAGTAATAATTATCTTATTTTTTTCTATACTAAAGCTGCAGCTTTTCCCCGAAAACGTCAATGTATTTTTGTAATTTCCTTCTGAATCAAATACTTGTATATCCTGATTATAAAGATTTCCTATATAATAATTTCCATTTTCATCAACAGCCAATTCTTCAACATTGTACAAAGATAGCTGATTTTTAGATATACCTTCTCTAGGTATATATTTTAAGTTACGTACCATAAGTACAACATCGCCTACGATTAATAGTATTATTATTACGGGTATTAAAAAATGTAATTTTTTCATGATTCATATCTCCTATATTCATCTAAATCCTTTCCAAAACATATATCCCTAATTGAAAATAATACACCAAAAATCAACCCTTGTATTATAAAGCTCATATTACTCGATTGCATAATTGCGTATATTAAAATTATCACTACATAAGAAATAAAGCTTAATCTACGTTTTCGTTTTTCATTAAAATTATTTATTTTGCTTTGCATTCTTTTAAATAATTTATACTTAGCATTTATGTTATTAATTATAAGCATTGATATGGATGATGCTAATATAAGTTGGACAATTTTCATAATTTATTACCTCCTTCATAAATATCAATATCATAATCATGTAATTCATTTGTCATAGTTTTCAAAACAAACTCTGCATATAACTCAACTTCTTTTATCATCATAATATCGAAAAATCCAACAGCAACTACTATGAATATAGGAACTAAAACAGTAAATAAAAATACTATCGCTCCAAATAAGAACATAAGATTTACAAAAAACATAAGCAACATAAAAATTTCTATTAAACGGAAATGTCCATTTATTATGCATTTTTCATTTTTGTCCTCTATATTAAATTTAAATGGTATTATCATACAATGACTTCTTTTGTGCTCATTAAAGCTAGTACCCATTTTACTCATTATTTTCTGAAATTTATCAAGCCCACGAGTTTCATCGATTATATCGAGCATTTGCTGCATATCATCACCAGATACAAATGCAGTAATTATATAATTTTTCTTCTTTTTCTTGATAACGAGATCTTTGGAGCTTTTAATTATATTGACAAATTTTTCTGCATTGCAATTAGCTATCATATTTACTTTGTACATATTAACATCCACCTCGCACAAAATCTAAATATCCTATTTCAGATGTAACAACTTTATACTTTAATTATAGATATGGTACTTAGATAATAACAAGTTACATTATGATTACAGCTATAACTCTACTTTGTTACAAATTTGTCTCATTATATAAGACTTAATTTTTAACAAAAATTCGCCACTTTTTTGCAAAATTAAAAAGCCTTTGAGTATTTTTTACTCAAAAGCTCTTTTTTCTCGCTACTTTACTTCCTCTCTCAATTCTTTTTCCTTTTCCATAAGCAAACTATCATATTTTTCAATTTTTCCATTTAAATATCCAAGCATCTGTTGCAATTCGTCAATTTTTTGAATTAACTCTTCTCTCTGTTCCAAAAGTAATTGCTTGCGAACTCCAGCAGTATGTTCTCCTTCTTGTAGTAGAGATACATATTCTATAAGGATTTCTATAGGCATCCCTGAATTTCTCATACATTTTATAAATTTTATCCATTTGCAGTTTAATTCTGTATAATCCCTATTTCCACTTTTGTCGCGGTTTACCTTAGGTATCAAGCCTATACGTTCATAATATCTGAGAGTGTCTGCTGAAATATCTAGTTTTTTACTCACCTCTGCTATTTTCATAACGTATTCTCCTATTTTTATATTTCTTGGCCCATTTTATATGCTTCATCCATAGCAGGAGTTCCTTTTATTTCTCCTACCTTCCATGCGCCAATTCCATATACTACACCTTTTTCCTTTGGTCCATCTAAGCATGCAGTAAATCCTCTAAATTCATTTATTGTTCTTTCCATAGCAGGCTTACTGTCTATAGCTGCAGCTACTATAAAATAGAAATCTTTGTCTTTTATTTCTTGATAACGTGCGCAAGTTCTATCTATTAAAGTCTTCATTTGACCACACATTGTGTAAAAATAAACTGGTGTAGCCATAACTATAACATCGGCAGCTATCATTTTTTCTAAAATTTCTGGCATGTCGTCTTTTTGTGGACATGATTTTCCCATTGAACAACTGCCACATCCAGTACAGTAATTTATATTTTTGTCTTTTAAAAATATTTTTTCTACATCATGACCTGATGATTTTGCTCCTTCTAAAAATCTATCACATAATAAATCTGAATTCCCATTTCTTCTTGGACTTGAAGATAATATTAAAACTTTCTTTTTCATTTTGTAATTCCTCCTTATTTTTTAAATCAATTATTATTAATTATTAAGTCTTTTAATACAATTCCTATATTTCTATTCAAATGTAGCAGCTACATCCTTTAGATATTTAGTTATTTCAATATGTTGAGGACAACTCTTTTCGCATTGTTTACATTCTATACAATCTGATGCTTTGCCATGATTTTTTATATAGTTGTTGTAGTATACGCCTTGTGTAGAAAATCCTCTATTTAAGGCTTGCTTTTCCGCATTGTAAAGTGCAAAGTAATTTGGTATAGCAATGTGTTTTGGACATCCATCTACACAATATTGACATGCAGTACAAGGTATTTCTATTGATTTATTTATTATATCTACAGCCTTATTTACTACATCTAACTCATCTTGAGTAAGCGGTTTAAAATCCTCCATATATCCAGTGTTGTCTAGCAACTGATTTATATCTGACATACCACTTAAAACCATCATTACATTTTCATTGCTCGCTGCAAAACGAATCGCCCATGAAGGTATAGACATATCAGGGTTACTTTCCTTAAATAATTTTTCTGCTTCCTCTGGTACATTTGCAAGTGTACCGCCTTTTACTGGTTCCATAACTACGACTGGTTTGTTGTGTTTTTTAGCTACCTCATAGCATTTATGTGATTGAATGCTTTCATTTTCCCAGTCTAAGTAGTTTAACTGTAATTGAACAAATTCAACCTCTGGATGCGCTGTAAGTATTTCATCTAGTAAATCTGCTGTATCGTGGAATGAAAAACCTATATGTTTGACTTTTCCCTCTTCTTTTTTCTTTTTTATAAATGAAAACGCATCGAATTTTTCGGCAATTTCATAATGCTCTACACCTAAATTATGTAATAGATAGTAATCGAAATAATCTACACCACATTTTTCTAGTTGCTCGTCGAAT
>NZ_JAXEWM010000224.1:0-20009 GCF_034113885.1 Intestinibacter sp. | reverse complement strand
AGATATTTTTTCACAGTTATATACTATTCCATTTTTATTTATTTTATTTACCATGCTTTTTTTCTTATCTATATCACCGTACACAGCAAAGACTAAAACTGTAGTATCTGGAATATTTTCTAAATGCTCTGCAAAAATCTTTTCTTCTTTATCTGAAAAATTCTTTTTCTTGCCCTTCATAAGTAGCTCAAAGTCTTTTACGATTACTATCTTTCTCTCGTCCATAAATGGAAGTGTCTCTATTGAGCTTAATAACTGATCTAGCATGATTTCTTTGCCATCTAGTATATCTAGATTAAAGTCTATCATACTTTCATTTAGAGACTCTTTAAACAGCTTTATAGCGTTATCTATTAAATAATGCTCTCTACCATATAGTAGATAAATTCTTTCAAAATTTTTAGCCTTTATATTATAAACAATATCCTTGTATTTCATTTTCCTGCTCCTTCATAGTTTTAAGCTCTTTATATATCATATAAGAGAAGATTAAAACATAATAGATTATTACATATGTCATTTTAGGATTTTCAACTTCTATATATCCAATCTCTATTTGACTTAATTTATCCAATATATAATATACCATATTAATCAGTGTTTTGTTTATATAAACTATGACTTTTGTAATATTTAAATTAAATTCAAAAAATAAAATACTAAAAATACTTAAATTCATAATAATTCCTATAAAAGGTATTATAACTATATTTCCTAAAATCGATAAAACAGGAATACCTCCAAATACATAGTATACTATAGGCATAGTCAAAATATTAGCAGCTATAGTCATCGATACTATATCGAATTTAAGCCTTTTTTTGATGATCTTATTGAAATATAAAATGGATAACGTAGCTAAAAACGATAATTGAAAGCTGACATTATATATAGTGTATGGATTATTTATAATTAATACACTAGCAATTAATGATAATGTAGTTATTCCATCTCTTTTTTTAAATAAAAATACAGCCAAATACATCACAGCTACAAACGCAACCGCCCTGACAATAGACGGCGAAAAACCTACCATTATACTGTACAAAACCATAATTATCATAAGAATAAATAATTTATATAATTTATTTATTCCTCTTATAACATATGCTATCAATATACAAATTATATTAGTATGAAGCCCAGATATGGCTATTACATGGCTTGTACCTGTCCTAGAAAACATCTCATTCTCTTCTTGAGTCAAATCGTCCTTCATGCCAAGTAAAAACGAATTTATAAAATTAGACGTATCCTTGTACAAATATCTAAAGGTATCCCTCATATACATCTTTAGCTGTCCTAAATTTATGTAAAATTTATTCTGACCTATAACTTTAAAATAATCTGAATAAATTACGCCTTTATATCCACAGCTTCTTATATATCTACCGTAGTTAAAATCATCAAACTCCATCTTATCTAAATCCTTTTGCTTACCTTGTACTGATACCACCTTTCCTATTTTCAATTCGTATTTTCTCTTGTAGTCATTTACTAAATAGCCGTCTATTATATACTGAGTGTATTTGCTCTTTTCCTTTTTGTCCTTCACAACTCCTGTTATAGTCGTCTTAGTATCTTCATTTATATTATCTAATTCTCTATCCTTTGTGATAAAAAATCCCAAAATTAAAAGCAATATAAAAATCAATAATAAAGGTCGTCTCAAAACATGCCTCCTCTAATATCTTTAAAACAAATATTTTCTATATTATTGACCTTATTTTTTTAATATAAACAACCTTAAGTATATAAATTTTATTTTTAATTCAAATTTATTACAAAAAAATAAGACATACACAAAACATGTACGCCTTATTTTTCTATTTATAATTTTCTACTATCTTAATTCAGATTTTATAACTTCAGCTATTCTCTTTATACCTTCTACTATTCTATCTTCATCCATATTTGAATAGTTTAATCTAAAGTTATTAGCCTTAGTTCTTCCTGGATAGAAAGCAACACCTGGTACGTATGCTACGTTATTTTCTATACATTTTTTCATCATTTCAGTAGCATTCATATATTCAGGTAATGTAACCCACATAAATAATCCACCTTCTGGATGAGTCCATTTAACTCCTTCAGGGAATTCTTCTTCTATAGTTTTTATCATTAAATCTCTACGTTTTTTGTATAGAGCTCTTATTTCTAATACGTGTCCATCTAAGTCACATCTTTCTATATATTTACTTACTTCTAATTGAGATATTGTTGAAGTTTGTAAGTCTCCATCTTCTTTACATCTTATGTATTTAGCTAATATTTCTGGTGCTGCACATACCCATCCAAGTCTGTATCCTGGACATAATATTTTAGAGAATGTTCCTAAATATACTACATAACCTTCTGTATCTAAAGATTTTAATGAAGGTAAAAATTCTCCTTCATATCTTAATTCACCATATGGGTTGTCTTCTAAAGCAACTACTTTGTATTTAGTTATTAATTCAACGAATTTTTTACGTTTTTCAAGTGGCCAAGTTCTTCCTGTTGGATTTTGGAAATCTGGTATAACATATATCATTTTTATATTATCATTGCTAGCTAGAACTTTTTCTAGAGCTTCCATGTTCATACCATCTTCATCAGTTTCAACTTCTATGTATTTTGGTCCATATCCGTTAAATGCGTTTAAAGCTCCTAAATAAGTAGGACTTTCGCATAATATTATATCGCCTTCATCTATGAATATTTTACCAGAAAATTCTAGTACTTGTTGAGATCCACTAGTTACTAGTATATCATCAGCAGTTACATTTGTTTTTTGTTTAGCATTCATTCTATCAGCTATTTGTTGTCTAAATTTTTGGAAACCTTGAGCTGAAGAATATTGAAGTGCAACTTTACCTTCTTCATCTAAAACAGCAGTAGCCATTTTTTTCATGTCTTCTATTGGAAATAAGTCTGGTGCAGGTAGTCCTCCTGCAAAAGATATTATTTCTGGTCTGACAGTTAAAGCTAATATATCGCTTATTTCAGATCCCCCTTCTGTCATCATACGTTTTGCATATTTTACTTCCATTAAAAATCACCCCAGTTATTTTTATTTATAAAATATATTGTATACCTATTTTTAAAATAGTCCATTATATTTATAAATTTTTATATAAAAAATTAAACTTACTATAATTTTTCAACAAAAAAACATATAAAATATATAAAAATATAGTCTATATGTTTCTTTTAAAATTTTTGATTTCAAAATTATACGAGCTCATCTATATAATTTGTCTCTTTTTCAAATAAAGTATTTAAAATAGTCTTTTGATCATCACTCAATGAATTTTCGTCTATCTCATTTAACATAAGTATTTCATCTATATTTAAATAAGAAAAAGCTAATTGTGCAATAGAATTTATATTTAATTCTATATCGCAATTTTGCTCTACTTTTTCTACGTTTATTTTATTATCTAATATTGATATTTTAAAAACTCCATCGTTTTGCTTTATATATTTATCTTTAACCTTAATATTTATAGATTTACCTTCTATTTTTTTTATTTTTTCTTCATCTAAATTTAGTGTTTCTAAATACTTTTCGAAATTTATCATTCTTCCAGCCATAAACGGTACGAGTTTCATTTCACATGTTTTTAAATTTTCAACTACTAATCTTATTTTATCATCAACAGGTGAGTTTATAACTGTATTTTTACATTGTGTATTGTGGTTGTATATATAAGCTAAAACACATTTAAGAGAAGATATACCTGTATATATTAGTTCTCTTACAAAAAATGTATCTCCCTGAATATAATAAACTATATAGCTTCTGCTGTTGTTATCTTCATTAATATATACGCGCCCGTTTTCAGATTCAATTTCCATTATAAATCTTCTAAAATACTCTTCATCTCTAACTGTATATCCATTTAAAGATTTCATAGCTTCTCTGTAAATATCTGCTAAAATTTTAGCATCATCTATAGAAGCCCTCTTTAACCTAGAAGTCAGCTTAAATCTAGAAAGGTCCTCTGTTCTTATACTATACTCAAGCTGGTCATAACAGTGGTCAAATCCATATCTTCTATACAATCTATAATCTATAGCCATTAATATAGAAACTATTTCTCCGTTTTTATAGAGTTCATCTAATGTACGAACCATTAAATTTTTCATATATCCATGCCCTCTTATTTCAGGCTTTGATGAAACTCCTACTATATACGATACTTTATAATCGTCGTCTCTAAGTCTTATTTTGTATTTATTCATTTGTAGTGAGGATAATACTTGATTTTCCTCTTCAACAACTAAAGTATTTTTTTCGTCGTATACATTTTCAAAGTAATAATCTACAAATTCTTTTTGATCTTCAAAACAATAATCCCATAGAGAAATTATTTGTTCTCTGTCTTTTTCTATAGCGTATCTAATCTCCAATTAGTTAGCCTCCCTAACTGTGTATTTTTCTACAAATCTGCAAGGATGGTAAGACAATTTAGCCTTTCTAAGACCTTCTAATCCCATATCCTCTTCCCTATTTACAAAATCCACATCTGGGAATTCATTAACTAAAAATTGTTGATTTATATAAGGATATAGGCCTCTTATACTTGGGTTTGCTTTTTCTATATGAATTAAAGCCATATCATCGTTTATCAATTCACCCATAGTAAAAGCTTCTAATTCCCCATCTACATAGATTCCTGCTATTTTTAGTCTATCTGATATTTCATCGTAGTGTCTAAATAATTTTTCGATGCCTACTCTTTCATCGTCCATTCCTTCGCTTACTTCGTCGTTTTCTTCTTTATTATCAGCCCATCTATCTAAAAGAGCTCTACAATCATCGAAATCCTCTTTTCCAAGAAGTCTGTATTCAAATCTTCCTTCGTATTCATTTAAAAAGTAATTTATATGATTTCTTTTTTTACTGTTTTTTCTTCCTTTTAGCGTTCTCAAAGTTTCGCCATCGTATACATAATCGAATATATCTCTTTCTGCTATATACTCAAACTTATCTCCATAAGTTTCTTTTAAATAATCTATTACTTCTTCACTTATACCTCTAAAGTACAATTCCTTATCTATTTGCTTAAAGTAGTTTAAAACAAAGTCTATTGCCTTTGGTAAATCTTCTTTTTTTGCAAGTGGTAGTATAGAGAATAAATCTCCCTCATATTCTCCTACTAAAACAGCGAAATTATCCCCTAAATAATAAGCAGTTTTATAAGCATGTTGCCACATATACAAAGTGTCAAAGCAGTATTCACACGCCTCATAATCAACTAAATCAAAATATGGATTTAGTATTTCTCTATCTTCTATTGTTATTTCCTTAAAGCAAGGTCCTAAATTATTATGCTCTTCTTTCATTATATCTTTAAAAAGTGAATTTATATTTTCTTTATTTTCTATTGTTGCTAACATAATTTCCTCCTATAACATATAAAATTCTTCACTTAAAATTATTATTAATGAAGAATTTCCCAATTAGATGTATTTATTTTTATTTTAATGTCAATATTAATAATATATTTCAATATTTTATTTTACCCAAGATAATATTTAATAAACATACAATTTTAATGGAGTGATTTCACTTGAATAAAAAAATATTAATTTTTCCAATTATTATAATAGCACTTTTGACCGGCTGTGACAAAAATAATGTTTTCTGTATCCACATAATAGATGTAGGACAGGCCGACTCAATTCTAATTCAAACCCCATCAAATAAAAACATGCTAATCGACGGCGGTGAAGAAGATAGTGCTAAAATAATAAAATCGTATTTAAAAAATAAAAAAGTAAAAAATCTAGATATAATCATCGCAACTCACCCTGACAGCGACCATATCGGTAGTTTAGACTATGTAATTGATAATTTCGATGTAGATAAAATATACATGACTAAACAGATTACCGATAGTGAGTGTTACAACAACTTAATCGATTCCTGTAATCAAAAAAACTTAAAAATAGGTTATCTATCTAAAGACGATACTTTTAACTTAGATAATTCTACTAAAATCGATGTTTTAAGTCCTAGTTATATAACTGACGATAATAATTCAAACTCCATTGTACTAAATATTTCGTATAAAAACAACAATTTTTTGTTTACAGGAGATTGTGATAGCGAAAACGAAATAGATATGATAAATTCATATGATTTAGAAAATGTAGATTTTTTAAAGGTAGCTCACCATGGCAGCAGTAGTTCTAGCTGTATAGATTTTTTAGAAGAAACTACTCCCGATATAGCTGTGATTTCATGTGGATATAAAAACAGCTACGGTCATCCTCATAAAGCAACCCTTGACAATCTAAATGACGTAGACGCAAAAATTTTTAGGACTGATATAAACGGCAGTATGATATTTTACTCAGACGGCGATAGAATTTACACTAAAGTAAAATACGACGCTTCAAATTGATTTTAGAGCATAATAAAACATTTTCCTGCATTATATAATAAGTGGAGACTTTAAAAATATAAAGTACTCCACTATTTATATGCTAAGTCAAATTTTAAATTGACTTATTATTTATAGCCGATAATAGCTGCACCTAATGCTCCAACTATTTGTGCATCCTCAGCTACAAATATATCCATGTTTAAATCATTTTCTAGCATTTTTACAAGCTCTTTAATTTTTGCAAGTCCGCCTGTAAATGCTAGCTTTTCTTTTATATCAGTCTTATTGAGTAAAGACACACCTTTATTTGAAATTGATTTTATTATCCCTGCAGCAATATTTTCCTTAGGTACATCTCTAGCCAAAAGACTTATGATCTCTGATTCTGCAAATACAGTGCACATACTAGATATATTTTCTGGAACAGCACCTCTTGCAAGAGAATCTATATTATGTATATCGCTGTCTAATTTATTGGAAGTTATCTCTAAGAATTTTCCTGTGCCAGCTGCACATTTGTCATTCATTATAAAATTTTCAACACTTCCATTTTCACTGATATTGATTACCTTTATGTCCTGTCCACCTATATCTAATATAGTTCTTATATTTTTATTTAAGAAAAACATTCCCTTCGCATGACAAGTTATTTCTGTGACTTTCTTATCTACAAAGTCCATGCTAACTCTTCCATATCCAGTTCCTATTACCTTTTTTATCTTGGTTTTATCTACACCGTCTATAAGACTTTCATATACTTCTCTTGATGTAGTTTTAGGACTAGAACCTGTTGGAACGATAATTTTTTTTATTATATTTTCTCCGTCAAATAGTACGCCTTTTGTATAAGTAGATCCCGAATCTAAACCAATACTATACATAAATTACCTCCAGTTTCCACTTATCTTTTGTCCTCAATCATCTCGATAAATGCTTCAAATCTAGTTCTAAGCTGTTCTGTATCTGTTTCTGAATAGTCAGTTTCAATTGCCATATAATCGATATTTTTTTGTCCAGTTACAAATTCCTTTATCTTATGGCTTTCTACATTAAATGGATGACAAGATTGAAGTGCGATATCTATAACTCCATCTACCTTGTATTCATCTATTAATTCATCTAAAAGATCTATTCTCTTTTGGTTGTTCATCATGCATGCACAACCTATATTTAAGTATCTTTTAGCTATTGCTTCGTAAACATCAGGATTTTCTTCGTCTATTAATTCTCTATTGCTTCTTATTGACGAACAAAGCTCATATGCTACTACAGATGCTCCACTATCTTCCAAAGTCTTTACGATTTTATTTACACATCCACCTATTGGAGAACCAGTTATAAGTATTCTCGGTGCATCCTTTTTAACTGGGCATTCTCCTCTTTCATATCTATCTTTGGTGTCGTCTATTATTTTTCTAAGTGATGCTTTTAGTTCATCTCTATTGAATTTAAATTGAGCTTGATAAGATACTTGGTATAATTCTAATGAAGTTAAAGCTGATGGCTCTAATTTGGCAAGTTCAAAATATTCATTTAGTAACGCTCTTTCTTCATTTTTATCTTTTATAGCTGCTTTTATATCTTCCTCTGTTATAGTAACTCCTAATTCTTTTTCAAGAACTTCTTTTAATAAAATTACTTCATCCTTCCAAAGGTTAAACTCGTTTTTTCCAGTTGCTCTATTTGGAAGCTGCATAATATGCATAGGTTTTATTTTTGACAGCTCCTCGTACATTTTTTTCTTTCCATCACAAGTTGTTTCTCCAACTAATAAGTCTGAAAAATAAAAATATGGACATGTATCAGTTATAACATGACCATAGCTAGATTTTATTAATGGACATAAATTTCTAGGTAATACCTTTTCTGCATCTTTTATGGGTTCTTCACTTACACCGCAAACCCCTACCGGAACAGCACCTGCTGCTAAAATTAACTCAGTTGGTGTAAAACAGCAAAAAACCCCTACCATCTTTTTTCCATCATCTTTAATTTTCTTTGCAGCCAAAAAGCCATTTCTTCTAGCTTCTGTAAAGCTTTCAAATTGTTTTGGTAAATCGTTCATTTTAAACCTCCTGTTTATGTATTTTTTTAGTTATATTTAAATAACTACTTAAATAGTAGCAAAAATCTTTGTGAATTTCTACAAAATAAAATCTGCCTTTGATAAAAGCAGATTGATTTAAAACTTAATTATTTAGATTTTATTCTTGATCTAATAGATCTCTAACTACTACAGATGCTATTACAAGCCCTCCTACTGAAGGTACAAAAGACACGCTTCCTGGAGTTACCTTTCTTCCATTCATTATTTTTTCCTTTAATTCAATAGGCTGTTCAGTCGAATAAACTACCTTTAATTTTTTTATTCTTCTATTTTTTAATTCCCTTCTAAGAACCTTCGCCAGAGGACATGTATGTGTTTTATAAATATCTGTCACTACTATCTTAGTAGGGTCTAATTTATTTCCCATACCCATAGAGCTTATTATTTTAAATCCCTTTTCATTGCAAACTTCTATAAGCTTTATTTTAGATGTGACCATATCTATTGCGTCTACAACGTAATCGTAATCCTCTGTGAATATCTCATCACTTGTTTCAGCGCTGTACACTTTTTTTACTGTTTTTATATTTAAATCTGGATTTATATCCAGGAGTCTATCTTTCATTACATCTACTTTAAATTTCCCGACTGTAGAGTGAAGTGCTGGTATTTGTCTGTTTATATTAGTTATATCGACATCGTCAAAATCTACTATAGTTATATTTCCAACTCCTGCTCTTACAATTGCCTCGCATGCAAAGCTACCTACTCCGCCTACTCCAAATACTATTACATTTGCGTTTTTTAATTTATCTAATCCTTCTTGTCCAACAATTAGACCTGTTCTCATTTTAAAATCTTTTTCCATATATTTAATCTCCTAAAATTTTTCTTTCGTAATATTATAGTTTACTTTTTATATTTTTTAAAGGTGTATTTTTATATATTTCATATATTTCCTATTAATTAACATATATTTATCATTAATTAAAAAGAGATATTACAAAATCGATGTAATACCTCTCAATAAAAATATTTTTTGTTTTCTTTACCTAATTATACAAAGGATAATTGTATGAGCCTAAGCCTTTATCCAAGCTGTATACTTTACTAAATCCATTTAAAATCAATGCTTTTCCTGCTCCTATACTTTGAATTCCATGTTCGCAATATAAAAGAACATTTGAGCCTTCATAGCCTTTGATTTCATTTATTCTATCTAGTACTTCATTAACTGGAATATTTATAGCTCCTGGTAAATGCCCTTGTAAATATTCATCGTAATCTCTCAAATCTATTATCAAGCCAAATTTTCTATTATCTATCATCTTTTTAGCTAATTTTGCAGTTATTACATTTACTGTCATTAACATCACTTCTTTTCATAATATATGAATTATATATCTTTTAATTTATAATATTCTATATTATGATAAATTGTTACAATTAACTACTTTATTTTTATAATTTTGCAATTAAATATTTGGTATTTGCCAGTCGATAGGTTCCTTACCTAAATCTTTTAAAATTTTATTTATCTTAGAAAAATGCTTACATCCAAAGAATCCTCTACTTGCAGATAATGGACTTGGATGTGGAGCTTCTAGTACATAATGTCTACTTAAATCTATAAATTCTTTTTTGCGTCTTGCATTTGCTCCCCAAAGAACAAATATAACTGGATCTTCTCTTGTATTAAGTAGCTTTATGACATCATCAGTAAATATTTCCCAGCCAATATTTTTATGCGAATTTGCTTCATGCGCTCTTACAGTCAAAGCAGTATTTAAAAGTAAAACACCTTGATCTGACCAAGGTATTAAATATCCATTATTTGGAATATAACAACCTAAATCGTCGTGTAGTTCTTTATATATATTTAAAAGAGATGGAGGTATTTTCACTCCTTTTTGAACTGAAAAAGCAAGCCCGTGCGCCTGATTTTCACCGTGATATGGATCCTGACCTAAAATCAAAACCTTTGTGTCCTTAAAAGAAGTATGCTTTAAAGCTTCAAATATATTGTACATATTTGGATATATAACTCTAGTAGAATACTCCTTTTTTAAAAACTCTCTAAGGTTTAAATAATATTCCTTTTTAAATTCATCCTTTAACAGTTCATCCCAATCATTATTTAATTTAACCATGTAAAAAACTCCTCTTTATATTTTGTTATGTTATAATTAATATATCACAATTATTTGGAGGAAACACTATGAACAGAAAAAAATCTACCTTTTTAATAGTAGCAATTATTGTTATTTGTTTTTTCATCTATGTATTTAGAGGCAACTTTAATAAAGGAGATTATAGTCAAACTTACTACGATTTAGGAACTGTAAGTGAGATTACTTTATACAATGTAAAAGAATCAGAAGCAAATGATATTTTAAAAAAATGTGGAGATATTTTACTAAATATCGACAATACAATGGGAAAAACAAGAGAATACAGCGAAGTATCTGAAATAAATAAAAAAGCCGGCAAAGAATACGTAAAGGTATCCGACGAAACCTTCTATGTAATAAAAAATGCCTTAAATTTTTCCGACATCTCAGATGGCGTATTTGATATAACTATAGGACCTGTTGTAGATTTATGGGGAATTGGAACTGAAAATGCAAGGGTTCCAAGCTCAAACGAAATAAAAGAAAAACTACCTCTTGTAAATTACAAGGATATCTCACTAGATGAAAAAAACAAATCAGTTAAATTAGAAAAAGAAAATATGGAGATAGATTTAGGTGGTATTGCAAAGGGATATGCAGCAGATAAAATATACGAATATCTACAAGAACAAAACGTAGAAAGCGCAATAATAAACTTAGGCGGAAATGTATTTGTATTAGGTGAAAAAGACAAAAATACACCATTTAAAGTAGGAATACAAGACCCTACAAATGAAAGAGGAAATTCTATAGGCAGTATAAATGTTTCAGACCAATCTGTAGTTACATCTGGAATATACGAAAGATACATAGAAAAAGACGGTGTTATCTACCACCATATGATAGATCCTTCGACTGGATATCCATTTGACAATAATTTAAGCAGTGTAACTATAGTGTCATCGTCATCTCTAATTGGAGATGGTCTATCTACAACTGCATTTGGGCTTGGAGTAGAAGAAGGACTAAAATTAATAGAAAGCATAGATAATACAGATGCCATATTTATAACTAAAGATAAAAAGGTATACACTACTTCAAATTTAAAGGATAAAATAAACTTAACAGACAATTCTTTTAAATTATCAAATTAAAAATACAACGGGAGATGCTTACGCATCTCTTTTTTATATTAATTTACACAGATCGAATCCTTCATATTTTCATATTTCTTATCACCTATTCCATTTACATTTTTAATCTCCTCTATACTTTTAAAATTTCCATTTTCCTCTCTGTAGCTCAAGATTTTATTAGCAGTAGCCTCTCCAACTCCTGGGATAGCATCTAGCTCTTGTATACCTGCTGTATTTATATTTACCTTGTTATTTTGAGTGGTATTGCCATTAGCTTGATTACTATCTAAATTTCGGCTTTGATTACTCGTATTATTTGATAAATTTTGGTTTGAGCTGTTATTTTTATCTCCCTTTTTAGGAATTATATAATGCATCTCATCTTCTAATTTAATTGCTAAATTTATATTGTTCATATCGGCCTTTTTAGTTACACCTCCGAGCATTTTGACAGCATCTGCTAGTCTCTGATCGCTTTTTAATGTCACAATACCTGGGTTATTTACTTCTCCACTTATATAGACAGTAATTTCTTTAGCTGATATATTTTTATCGTCTTTACTTTCATCCTTAATTTTATTTTCACTAATGCTATCTTCATCAAGCGCTTCCTCATCTTGAATATTTTTTTCGCTCGCTTCTGTACTTTCCTCTCCATTTAACACATAAATTTCATCTGTAAAATATCCCTTACATAGCAATCCTCCTACAGATACTAAAATTACAACTACAAAAGCTAATATTTTATTTTTATTTTGCATTTTTATCCCTCCTTATTTTGGATTATTGCCAAAAATATGATATACTAAAATATAAGTTTATAAATTGGAGGTCAAAAATGAAAAAAAAGTTATCATACTTACTAGTGTGTCTACTAACAACCATGATGATAATGAGTTCTTCTATTTTAACCTTTGCTGATGAAGCATATGATAGCGTTGATATAAAGGCTAATTACGGTGTAGTAATTGACTATGAAACTGGAAAAATATTAGGTGGAAAAAATATCGACGCTAAAGTTTACCCAGCATCGACTACAAAAATATGGACAGCTTATTTAGTTGTTAAAAATGTAAAAAATTTAAATGACACTATCGAAATTACAGAAGACCCAATGGTAGACGGATCTAGTATGTATTTGAAAAAGGGTGAAATATTTACCGTTAAGGAATTATTACAAGGATTATTAATTCACTCTTCAAACGATGCAGCTGAAGTTTTAGCAAAATATGTAAGTGGTTCAATCGGAGACTTTGCTAATTTGATGAACGAAGAAGCAAAAAAAGCTGGTGCATTAAATACCCACTTTAATAATCCACACGGTCTGCCAGATGAAAACCACTACACAACAGCATATGATATGGCAATGCTTGCAAGAAAAGCTATGAGCGAAGAGGTCATCAGAGAAATTGTAAGCACTAAATCAATCTCATTCAAACAACAAGATACAGCTAATAGTAAAGTAGAATTTTCTCGCTATTTTACTAATACAAATTTATTTTTAACATCTAACAATAAAATAACTTATAGAGGTAAATCTATACCTATAAAATATGATATCGTAGATGGTATAAAAACTGGATATACAGACCTTGCAGGAAGATGTCTTTTGAGTAGCGCTGTAAAAAACGATATGAGAGTTATCGCTGCCGTATTTAAAAGTTCAGGAACTAACGTATATGTCGACTCAAGAACACTATTAGATTATGGATTTGATAATTATTCTTCTAAAACAATAATCGATAAGGATGAATATACAAAAACAAAAAGAGTATTATTTACTAAAGAAAAAGAATTTATATACCAACCAAAGGCTAGCTATAAATTGGTATTAAGAAACGGCGAATCTAGCGGCTCTGACTATTCTTGTAAAGAAGATTTAGATTACGATTTGCCAATTTATAAAGGCGATAAAGTAGGTACATTAGAAGTTTACAATGGAAATAAATTAGAAAAAACTATCGATTTAGTCTCTACTAGTGAAATACATAGTTCTTTTGCATTCTTTACAGAAAGCAATTTCTTCAAAATAATATTTAAAATAATCTTATTTTTAATATTAGCATTTGTATTATTCGTCTTATTTATAGCAATAAGAAAAAAATACAGAAGAAAACTTAGAAGAATTGCTAATAAAAATAAACATAAAAATACCAAAGCTCGTAAAAATACTAATACTCAAAGAAAAAATTCTAATAATATAAAAAGAAAACCCAAAAGATAACAAATAATACACCCTAGTTATTAGACTTAGCTTCTAATAATTATGGTGTTTTTTAATATAGATGAAAATTTTTTTATATAAAAATAAAAGCTGTCATAAGAGTTTTAATAATCTCATATGACAGCCGTTTATATTATAACGCTCTTATTATTTTAAATTTTTCTTGATTCCTTTATCGATTATATTGTTGTAATCTATGAAATCATATATATCTTGTTCAAATACTGGGCTGAATTTTAATAATTCATCTAATTCTAATTCTTCTATAGCCTTGTCGTGGTCTTCACAGTATATAACTATTTGTCCAACTATACTGTGAGCATCTCTAAATGGAACATTCTTATTAACTAAGTAGTCAGCAACTTCTGTAGCGTTTAAAAATCCTCCCTTAACTGCTTTTTTCATGTTGTCTTCTCTAACCTTTAGAGTTCCTATCATACCTTCCATTATTTGGATACACATTTCAAGAGTTTTTACACTGTCGAAGAAGCCTTCTTTATCTTCTTGCATATCTTTGTTGTAAGCTAGTGGTATACCCTTCATTACTGTAAATAATGCAAATAAATTACCATAAACTCTACCAGTCTTACCTCTTATAAGCTCTGCACCATCTGGATTTTTCTTTTGTGGCATTATAGAACTTCCTGTAGTGAATAAGTCGTCCATTTCTATAAATTTAAATTCTTGAGAGCTCCATAATACTAATTCTTCACTTAATCTACTTAAGTGCATCATTATTATAGAAAAATCACTCATAAGTTCAAGAAGGTAATCTCTGTCACTTACACCATCCATAAAGTTGTCCATAGGTTTTTTAAAGCCTAATTTTTCTGCTGTAATATTTCTGTCTATATTATGAGTAGTTCCAGCTAATGCTCCACATCCTAGAGGTGATTCATCTAGTATTTCTAGAGCATTTTTTATTCTCTTTTCATCTCTATCAAACATGTTGTAGTATGCCATTAAATGATGTTTAAATGTAACTACTTGAGCTCTTTGTAGATGAGTGTATCCTGGCATTATAACTGAATTATTGTCAGCTACTTCTTTTATAGTTTCCTTTAAGCTAGCTATATGACCTACCATGTCGTTTGCTTTTTCTCTAGCATATAATCTCATATCTAAAGCAACTTGGTCATTTCTACTACGAGCAGTATGTAATTTTTTACCTACATCCCCGATTCTTTCTATTAAGTTTATTTCAACAAAGCTGTGGATATCTTCGTAATCCCCGCTTAAAGGTAGTTTTCCAGATTCGATATCTTCTAATATACCATTAAGTCCATCAGTTATTTGTTTTCCTTCTTCTTCAGTTAAAAGCCCAACTTGTACTTGCATATATACATGAGCTAAGCTTCCTTCTATATCCTTTTTGTATAAAACACAATCGAATCCAAAAGATTTATTGAATTCCTCCATTAATTTGTTTTCGCCTTTTCTAAAACGGCCTCCCCATAACTTCATATATTTTCATCCTCTCTATTTTCTTTAATTTAAATTGATTAAAAATTATATTTCTAAAAATTTATAAATAGCCTTTGCTACACCATCTTCCATATTAGTAGAAGTAACATAGTCTGCTTTTTCCTTTACTGCTTCATCTGCATTTCCCATGACTACACCTAGTCCTGCTAGCTCTATCATCGGTAAATCGTTGTAGTTATCTCCAAAAGCTATGACCTCTTCTCTATTTATACCTAAATATTGGATTAAAGCCTTTAAAGCCTCTCCCTTATTTGCACCTTTGTGCATTATTTCGATATTGTTGTACCAAGATGAAGTCATCTCAATATCCTCAATTTTAGAAAGATCTTCTCTTACTCTTTTTAGCTTTTCCATATCATGGTCGTCTATTGCTATTAATTTTAAAATCTTATGCTTAGAAGCTTCTTCCTTTAAATCTTCTCCAAAGTGTACATTTACATGATCGTTAAAGAAATTTTTTAATCTCTCCCTAGTCTTTTCTTTGTCTTTAGAGGTAAGATTTTTGCACATCATAGTATTTTCTGAATAAAGCTGATAATAAACTTCATTTTTTTCAAAAACATCTATTATCTTCATACAAATATCATTTGGAACGCTGTTTTTGTATATTAGCTTATTTGTCTTTGTCTCTTTAATTATTGCTCCATTACATGCGATTAAAGGAGTATTTATATCTAAAAAATTAAAATGCTCCTTAGCAGAATCGTAAATTCTTCCACTAGCAGGAACTATTTTTACACCTTTTTCTAAAGCCTTACTCAAGGCTATTTTATTTTCTTCAGTTAATTGGTGGTTATCTCCTAAAAGTGTTCCATCCATGTCTGAAACTATTAATTTATATTTCATACGAATTCCTCATTTATATTATTTCTTGCGTTTAAAATTACCCTATCTGATATTATAGCATAACAAATTTGATTTTAAAATATTAATACTTTAATAGTATTTATTAAATTAAACTATCATCTTCTAAAATATTGTCTTTTTTCTTAAATAAAAAACTCAGCTTTGTCTCTGATATTATAACTGCGATAAATATCAACAAAAATCCAATACCTAATTTTAAAGTTATCTGCTCATGGTATATTAAAATAGAAAAAATAACGCCAAACACTGATTCCAAACTAAGTATTATAGATGCTGAAGATGCAGATGTATTTTTAAGACCAATGCTTTGAAATGCTAAACAAAGAGCTGTAGCAAATACACCTAAATAAGTAACTCCTAAAAATGCATCTCTACTGTAAACAGTCGGATACGAACCTGTTATAATAGTCGCTATCCATGATATAACAGCGACTACAAATATCTGTAAAAAAGTCAAAAGATATTCATCCCTATCCTTACAATAATAAGCAATAGCAACTATATTCACTGCCGACAGCACTCCTCCTATAAGAGTTAAAATATCTCCCATAGATATTGTCAATTTTTCATTTAAGGATACCATACCTATTCCTATAATACATATAAATGCCGCTATAAAATTAAACTTATCAGGTCTATCCTTAAAAACAATCCAATATAAAAATGGAACTACAACGCAATAAATAGCTGTAAGAAACGCACTTTTTCCAGGAGTTGTATCTAACGCTAAGCCTACTACCTGCACTATAAATGAAATCCAAAGAGAGCCTCCCATCACAAGACCTCCAATTATATATCCCCTATCTATTAATTTAAATTTCTTCCTAAATATTATTCCTAAAACTATACTACCTACAGTAAATCTAATCGCCATTATAAAATTAGACGGCATAGTGTCTGTAGCTCCTTTTACTACCACAAAAGTGCTTCCCCAAATAATAGCTGTCAAAAATAACGCTATTTTTGATATTAAATAAGTTTTATCCTTCATAACTCGTCCTCCCTTATCAAGATAATTATATCAAAAAAAGGGAGTGTCGAAAAATAGAGTACAAAATCTATTTTTCGGTCACTCTCTCCTTTAATTTGGGTATAAATTTAAAAGAGGCTATACGCAAAAATGATCTTGCGATAGCCCCATGTTTATTATAATACTGCTATTAATTCTATTTCAACTTTTACGTCTTTTGGAAGTCTAGCAACTTCAACACAAGCTCTAGCAGGTTTGTTATCTCCAAAGTATTCAGCGTATACTTCGTTTATTTGTCCAAATTCATTCATATCTTTTATAAATACTGTAGTTTTAACTACATTTGAGAAATCAGCTCCAGCTTCTTTTAATATAGCTTGAAGATTTTTTAAAGATTGAGCAGTTTGAGCTTTTACATCCCCTTCTACTACTTCCATTGTTTCAGGATTAAATGGAACTTGTCCTGATATAAATAATAAGTTTCCAGCTTTTATTGCTTGAGAATATGGTCCTATAGCAGCTGGCGCATTGTTTGTATGTATTACTTCATAAGCCATTGGTATTACCTCCCATAATTTTAATATATTTTTTTCATATATTATTATACTATTTTTTTCAAAAAATAATATACTTTCTAGAATTATTTTTAGAATATTTTTTGTGCGTTATATATAACTTTAATTTAATTATAACATATTTTAATTTAATTACAAATACTTATCTATATAATTACACAAAAAATTTTAAAAAATGACTGAAACTCATTTATTGAGATTCCAGCCATTTTTTAAAATTAAATTGAGTTTTGTATAAAATTTTACTTCAATATTTGAATTTCTATATTTCTAACACCCCATGAATTACATTTAGCTTCACTAGACATAAATATATCAATTTTGTTTCCTTTTATTCCACCACCGCAGTCTTCTGCTATATAAGTACCGCCAAGTGCTGGTATATAAACTCTAGTTCCATAAGGTATTACTCTTGGATCTACAGCTATTGTTCTTCCTGGCTTAGGAGTTGTTCCTGTCGCAGTTATACCATCACCTGCATATGCAGTTGCGCTAACTGTCATAGTAGTTACTGCATTTGATGATGATTTTTTCTTTGAAGAACTTGAAGCATATGTTTTTTTCGAATTTGTAGATTTACTTGAACTACTTGATTGTGATTTTGAAGACTTAGTTGCCACATTGTACAAATCACTGTAGTCATGTAAATTTTTAGCTTCGGTTTCTATATATTTACCACATACATATCCTGTTTTTCCATCCTTTAGTTCTATTTCATACCAACCATTATCTTCGGCCTTTATTATTTTTACTTTATCTTCTTTTTCTTTAAATTCCACTATATCGTATAATACAGAAGGACCAGTTCTAACATTTAATTTTTTCGCTGATACTTCTCCGTCTAAAGTTATATATTGTCCATTTGTCCATGCTACCTTACCATCTTCCAATTCAATTTTATACCATCCGTTTTTTATAGATATTAAATCAACTTCATCATCTAATTCGAAGCCTCCTATAATATCATCAGAAGTCGATGGTCCACTTCTTATATTTAACTTATCTACATTCACTATCGCTTGCTCTTTTTTTGAATCTACATCCTTATCACTCTGTGCATATACAGCATTTGAACTGAACATAGTCAACATTGTGAGTGCAGCTACCGTGGTACTTGTAATTTTTTTAATCATAAATATTCCTCCTAATTTTTACTTTTAACAAGTATTTTTTCTTAAAGAAATTCTATCCTCAAGATTTAAAAGTAACAATTTTGTAACTTTTTATTATCTTGTAATTTATTATATTACATTTTTGTAATTTTTGAAACACTTTTTATAAAATAGTTACAAAAAAGTTACATCATCGATTTAATTATATGTGCTGACTTTTAAAAATATCACAGTTTTTGCAACGGTTATAATAATTTTTTATCGCTATGTAATTTTAATAAATTTTTTATTTACATTTTTGTGTTTTTTTATAATTTTTTCATAATTCTAGAAAAAAAGAGGTGTTTTCAAACATCACTTTAAACAAAACAATATTCAAAAACACCTGTTTTTTTTATAATATCCGATTAAATTCTATAAAGCTTCTAACATTCTAAGTACTATATCTTTAGAATTTTCAGCTGCCTTATCTACAAATTCATCATATGTCACATTGGCACTTCCATCAGCTTTATCAGACATAGCTCTTATTATAACGAAAGGAGTATTATTTAAAGTACATACATGGGCAATTGCTCCACCCTCCATTTCACCACAATAAGCTTTAAAATCATTGTCTAGCTCGTCCTTTAATTCCTTTGAGCTTATAAATATATCTCCTGTAGCAACTCTTCCTTTTACGATTTTAAAGTCTTGATTTTTTACTTGCTCTAAGCTTGATTTATAAGCAGCTTCTATTAATTTTTCATCTGCTTTAAATACTGAGTTTTCCATTTGAGGTATTTGACCCTTTTCATATCCAAATGCTCTAGCATCTACATCGTACTCTATAGCTTCTGTAGATATTACTATATCATTTACATCTAGAGATGAATGTATAGCACCTGCAACACCTGTATTAACAACTGCTTGAACGCCGAATTCACTTATAAGTATTTGAGCACATAGCGCAGCATTTACTTTCCCTATTCCACATTGCACTAATACTACATTTTTTCCTTTTAAGCTACCTATATAAAATTTTAAACTCGCTTTATCTACTGTTTTTTCTATTTCCATAAGGCTAATTAAAGTACTAACCTCTTTATCCATAGCTCCGATTATT
>NZ_JAXEWM010000223.1:0-11291 GCF_034113885.1 Intestinibacter sp. | reverse complement strand
GTAAAGCTAAGTGATATGGAAAAAATTATCGCCAAAAGAAAAGACATATTGAAATATATAGACAGCGGTGAGGATTATTTATTCGATGGAATTTATATAGCTTCTAAGCTAAAAAATAAGATAGATTTATTTGAGCAATCTATAGAAAAGATTTCTCTAAAGAGAAACAAAAAAGAACAAGAGCTCAAAAAGATCACATCAGGAGAGATGGTCGAGCTTTCTGACGATATAAAGGATGTATTTAAGAAGAAGGACGTACATGTAGGCTACGGTATGCAGTGGCTGAAGAAAAATAATTTAAGTGAAGAGGAAAATTTAAAGATAATCAAAAACAACTCTCTGCTTCCGTATTCTATAATACTAAATAGAGACGATCTAGATAAATTAAAAGAGGAAAAGCTAGATATATTTACTTCTTACCCTATACCTATAGCTCTAAGAGAGAGCCTAGAGGAAGTAGTGGGCGATAGAGAAAATGAAATTTTAATTATAAATAACGCCGCATTTTTAGTTTCATTTAACGAAAACCTTTTAGATGAAGAAAAGCTAAGAGCTATGATTTTAAAGCTTGAGTTGGATATAGAAAAATTAAATCAAGATATCGGAAATACTAGAGAAGACAAGAAAAAATATGAAGGATTTTCTTATTATATACTTGAAAATCCTGTAACTAAGAAGGAATACGAAGTCTTACAAAAGGATATCGAAAATATAAAAGCTGAACTTAAAGAAAATGGAGAAGCCTTAATAGAGTTAAAGGATTTAGCAAAAGATCTTTCTAAAAAGCAAGGAGAGCTTCAAAAATCTATAAGTAATTTAAACATAGAACAAAATACTCTAAAAAATGAATGGGAGGATTTTAAAGATTTCTCAAAGAAATACGAGGATTACGTCTTAGCAGTCGAGACTTTAGATGAACTTACAATAAAAAAAGAAGAAAAAAATTCATATAAAGAAGCTAAAATAAAAGAAAAAGACGAGCTAAATCAAAAATTAGACCTTTTGGAAAAGGAAAAAAGATATACATTAGATAGTTTAAAAGATACTAAGGACAAAAATATAAAATACGAAAAATACACAAAGGGTGAGATAATTCACAAGGATGTCGAGGATTTAGAGGCTGAGTACGAGACCTTGACCAAAGAAATAAGCGAGACATTAAAAGAGCTAGAAGAGCAATATGATAAAGTAAATAAGGAATTATCTGAAAAACAAAATAGGCTGATAGATTTACAAAACCACTATAACGTAGTAGATAAGGATTTAGAAAATGTGATATTTAACGGTCAGACATATTTTCTTTTAGATAAAAAAATAAAAGAGCTAAATGAAGACAAAAAAGTAAAAAATAAAGAAACCTACAAAATAGCTGAAAAGAAGGGAGAGGTAAAAAATAACCTAGAAATACTAAATAAAACTCTAAAAGAAAAATTTTTAAAGGAAGAACCTAAACCTAAAGATTTAGTCAAGGACAGAGATTTTGACGCTTTAATATTTGAAAGAAAAAATCAAACCAAAAAGCTAGAAGCTGCAAAGGCAAAATCAAAGTCCAATATAGACAAGCTAGACAGAGAATTAGGAAATCTAGCTGAATTTAGAGATGTCGAATGTACGAAGGCTATATCATTTAATCTCGAAATACCAGATATAAAAAACTATATCGCAGAGCTTAAAAGAGATTATAAAAACTCAAAGGACGATGAATACTCTGCTCACAGCAATTTAAACCTAGAAATAGACAATGTGCTTATGATAGATGAATTTAAAGACGACGACTTTTTCAGAAAATCTCTAGAAATACTAAAGAGAATAAGCCTAAATCCAAGAGACGTTATCTCAAATTTAAACCAAACGCTAGAAGCGCACAGAGTAACTCTAGAAAAATTAAGTGCAGACATAGACATCATAACTAAAGAAAAAGAAAAAGTAGTAGACCTCCTATACGACTATATATTAGAGATTCACATAAACATAGGCAAAATAGACCAAAACTCTACCGTAAACATAAACTCAGTCCCTAGAAAAATGCTAAACATCCAAACTACAAACTGGGATGAAAACAAAGAAATGTACAGACTAAAAACAAAAAATCTACTAGAAGCCTTGACAGAAAGCTGCCTAAACAAGCTAGACAAAAACGAAAACATAGAAGAAACTATCTCAAGCAGCATAACTACTAAAAATCTATACAATGAAGTAGTATCAATAGGAAGCGTCGACGTCAAGCTTTATAAAATAGAAGAAAACAGACAGCGAATCATAAGCTGGGAGCAAGTCTGCACAAACTCAGGTGGAGAAGGATTTTTATCAGCATTTGTAGTTTTAAGTAGCTTATTGACATATATGCGAAACGATGAAGTCTACAAATTCTCTCAAGATAGCAAGGTGCTTATAATGGACAATCCGTTTGCACAGACGAGTGCAGAGCATCTGCTAAAGCCTCTTATGGAAATCGCCAAAAAGAGCAATACGCAGCTTATATGTCTTTCAGGCTTGAAGGGCGAATCTATTTATAATAGGTTTGATAATATTTATGTGTTGGATCTTGTAAATTCTAGACTTAAAAATAATGTGAGCCTGCTAAAGGGCAATCATTATAAGGGAGAAGAGATGGTTAAGGAGATTGTTTCTTCTAGATTTGAGATAAAGAAGGAAGAGGTTGATCAGATTAGCCTGTTTTAGAAAATATATAGATATAAGGTAAAATTAAAATCCTGGCATAGTTTTTGCTGGGATTTTTTGAATAAATTGTGTTTATTAATAAAAATATTTTATAATATAGTAAAATATAAGTAGGAAAATATTTTGAATTATTATCACAAAAGAGCTAGTTGTAAAATACTTTTTAAAATAATTTGAATATTTAAAATTGATTAAAATATTAGATATGGAGGGATATATATGAATAAAAAGTTTTCAGATGTTGCAATGGTTGATAATAACAAATGGAAAAAAGCTATTCATAGGGAAAGAGAGTTATATAGTAGAGAAAATGATATGAGAAGTGACTTTGGAAGAGATTATACTAGAATCTTACATAGTTTAGCTTATAGAAGATTAAAACATAAAACACAAGTATTTTTCAACACACGAAATGATCATATATGTACAAGAATGGAGCATGTAGCACATGTAGAATCTATAAGTTATACAATAGCAAAAGAATTAGGTTTAAATTTTGAATTAACGAAAGCTATAGCAATAGGCCATGATTTAGGACATGCACCATTTGGTCATAAAGGAGAACAAATAATAAAAAAATTAACTAAAGAGCATTTAAATGATTCTTTTTGGCACGAAAAAAATGGGTTAAGAGTTGTTGATAAATTAGATTTGTTACAAGATAATAAAGGAAATTTCGCAAATTTAAATCTTACATATGCAGTTAGAGATGGCATAGTATGTCACTGTGGAGAAGTCGATGAAAATGCTATAATACCTAGAAGTGATACAATTGATTTAAATCAAATAGAAAATCCTGGAGAGGTTCAACCATTTACTTGGGAGGGATGCATAGTAAAAATATCTGATAAAATTGCATATTTAGGTAGAGATATAGAGGATGCTTTATTATTAAATATAATAAAACAAAAAGACTTAAGAGACTTATATGCATTGGGAAAAATTCATGGACAGCAAACAGTAAATACATCTGTGATAATACATGAATTAATGAATGATCTTGTGGAAAATAGTTCAATTGATAAAGGTATTTGCTTTTCAGAGGACAAGTTAAATTTTATTAATCAAATAAAGAAATTTAATTATGATAAAATCTACAATAGTAAAAAATTAGATTATTACAAAGGATATGCAGAATTAATTATAAATAGTATATTTGAGGAATTAATAAAATATTATGATGGAGAAAATACAATTATTAATTTAGATAAAAATTTAAATGAATCACAGGGCATATTAATAAAAGAGTTTAAAAATTGGATAATAAAATATTGTGATGAAGATATATTACAAGATTGTAGCTTAGAAGGTTCATATAATAATGAAAAAATATATGGAAAATTAGATACTAAATATATTTATACAGAAGCTGTTATCGATTTTATTTCTGGTATGACGGATTCATATGCTATCAAATGTTTTGAAGGATTAATTACGTTTTAATAATAATAAGAAAAGGTTGATAAAAAAGGAGGAAATACTTATGCGTAATTATTATATGGTAAGAGCTATGAATTCTAATCAAGAGGATTTTGATATATTCTTTAAAAATAATGTAGTAGCAGTTGGATGGAGTAGAGTTAATTTTAGTGAAGAAGCAGATTCAGAAAGGTTAAGACAAAAAGTTTGGGAAGAATACTATAAAAATGCAGAAAAACAGCAAAATACTATATCTAGAAAATTAAACGAAGTAGAAAGATTTAAGACAATTAAAAAAGGAGATTTTATAATAGTACCTTATAATTCAAATATTGTTATTGCTGAAGCTTTGGATGAGGAAATTTACTCTGAAGAATCAAAAGATTTAGATCTTGCCAACCAAAGGGAAGTTTCGTATAGATACCAAGATGGAAAGTTACTTGTAATTCCTAGAACAAATTTATCAGAGGGATTACAAAGAAGACTTCGTGTTCTTGGAAATTCAGTATCTAATTTATATGAATTTAAAGAAGAAATAGAAGAAATTTTTAGAACACCATCTTATTCATACTCTAAAAAAATGAAAGAAGTAGAAAATATAGAGTTAGAAAAATTAAAAAAAGGTTTGCTTGAAAATATTCAAAGAGGAAAAACTAATTTGCAAACTGGTGGTATTGGGTTGGAAAATTTAGTTTGTGAAATTATGAAATGTGAAGGATATGATTCAAAAATTTTAGCAAAAAATAGATTTAAAGGAAATGCTGATGCAGATATTTCAGCAATTAAAGAAGATTCTTTTATGAGTAAAAAGATACTTATTCAAGTGAAGCATCATCATGGTGAGAGTGGAAGTTATGGGATACAACAAATTGTAAAGGCTTTAGAAGATGAGTATTATAAGGATTATGAAGGATATTTTATAACTAGTGGTTTTATAAGTGAAGAGACTCGCAAAATAGCTAAAGAAAATAATATTAAAGTAATGGATGGAAAAAGGCTTGTTGATATAATAATCAAGAATTTAGATAAGTTGTCAGTTAATACTAAAGTTTTGCTTGGTATATGTAGAATTCCTTCGATTGTGTAAAGTATTATTGACTGTTACTGTATGCTAAAAAGTACATTTATATGTAAAAACTCATCAAGAGTTTATCAAAGTAAAATAAAAAACTTATTCTAAAAATTGAAGTAGTTATTTAATAATAGACAAAAATAAGGATTTTTGTTATATAATTATAAGTATATAAGAGGGATTATATAAAAATAAATTGATTTAGGGGGTATAGATTATGAAAATATTGGATCACATAAATAATATTGATAATATGATTGAAGAAAAAAAGAGTGAAGAAAATAAAGCTGCATTATTTGGACAAACAGTTGGTTTAGATGGTGGATTAGGATTTACTACTACTACTTATACAACTGTGGATATGGGAAATATGCATAATATATATTCACCAAATGGAAACTATAGTGTAGTACATGATGGAGTGTTTACACATGTAACAGAGTTTTAATTTAATGATTTAAGGAGAAATTTATGGAGGGTTTAGTATTAAAAAGTATAATTGTTAAAGTATTAGAAAGAGATGATTTAAATGAGTTTATACAATTATATAATTTTGAAGAAGATGTTATAAAAATATCAAATAGATATTCTATAAATGAAATACTATCACTAGAAAAAAATATAACATTAAATCAAAAAGTAACTCTATATACGTATATATTTTTATATAAAAAATTAAAAAATATAAATAATTCAAAAAACAGATTAATTGAAATTGCAAAGGAATTTAATTTAGAAGATAGTGTTTATGAAAATTGTACATATTTTTTTAATAAAGATAGATTAAATTACATAAGAATGGATTATAATAAAAAAAATTTAAAGCTTTATAATGTATTAATTGAAGTAGATGATTATATTTCAAATTTAGTTACAAAAGTTGTATCAGTTCCAATAAGAAAAAATAAAAAGAATTTAGTTGGATTAAAATCAAGAGAATATGAGCATATTGATGATGCAAGGGCATTGGAAAATTTTAGGAATAATAAAAATATAGAAAAAGTTGTTAGATTATATATAGAGTATGATATTGAACGTATTAGTAAAATTCAATATACAGGATCAAATATATTAGTTACTCAAGAAAATATACCATATTTATACGATGCACTATGTAAAGTTTGTGAAATATTAGATGTGAAAAAAATTCCTAAATTATATGTAAAACAAGGATTTATAAATGCTTGTACAATAGGTTGTAATGATCCTATTATAGTCGTAGATTCAGCTTGTTTGAGTTTACTTGATTATGATGAATTATTATTCATATTAGGTCATGAAGTTGGTCATATAAAAAGCGAACATGTTTTATATCATAATATAAGTCAATTTTTACCTATTATAGCAAGTATTGTAGGTAACGTTACATTAGGGCTAGGAGAGTTAGCATTACAGGGTGTATCACTTCTTATGTATAATTGGTATAGAAAATCTGAATTTACAGCGGACAGAGCAGGACTTTTAGCTTGTCAAAATATTGATGCGGCTATATCTACTATGACTAAATTAGCTGGGTTTCCATATAATTTTTATGATTCAATTAATTCAGAAATGATATTAAAACAAGCAACAGATTTTGAAGAATTAGATAATAGTAAATATAATAAAATAATGAAGTATCTTAGTATAATGAATTCGGATCATCCTTGGACTGTTCTTAGAGCAAAGGAATTAAAATCATGGTATGATAATGGAGAATATAAGAGAATTTTAAATAGAAATGGAAATAATCAAATTACAAGTAATCAGATAAATTATGTACAAAAATTTTGTACTCAATGTGGAAGCAAATTAAAACCGACTGCAAAATTTTGTACTTTTTGTGGAGAAAGAGTATAAGAGGGGGAGTAAGGCATGTGGCTTTTAATATGTTGGATAGTATTTGGAATAGCATGTTGTTACATAGCTAAAAATAAAGGTAGAAATCCAAAAACATGGGCTATTTTAGGTTTTTGGGGAGGAATATTTGCTTTAATAGCTATATTGATTTTACCGTCTATTCAAATTAACAATTTTAATAATAATTATAATGTACAAAAGTATAATCCAAATTGCTATAATCAAAAAAGTATATATTGCTCAAATTGCGGGATGAAAAATGATGTTAATGATACTTTTTGTTCGAATTGTGGAACGATTTTAAAATAATTAATTTATAAAATTATATAAATTTAATAGTTACTGATAGAAGAAGTTAAGAAAATAAGATTATTTTAGCTTCTTCTTTTGTTTTTAGAAGAAAATATATATATTTTATTGCTTGATAAAGATAAATTAGATTTTTAATTTTAAGTTTGTAAATTTATACCAGTAAAAAGTATGTTACAATAAAAGATAAGAATATAATATGCCGTTTAAGGAGGCGTTTTAATAATGTATATAATAGGAATTGCAATGATCATTATCGGGGTTATAGGAATTATTTTGTCATTGATATGGTTTATTAAGGATAGCAATAACAATAACAGCATCAAAGAAACAAAGCAAGATAATTTATGTCCAAATTGTGGACGAATTGTAAAAGAAAATTCAAAGTTTTGTGGTAATTGTGGAGAACAATTATTTTAATTGGGAGGGTATTTAGATGATATGTAATAATTGTGGCAAAAATAATAAGGAAAATGCAAAATTTTGTGCAAATTGTGGTTCTATTTTAGTTAAAAAAAAGCCATCAAATAAAAAAAATAATAAGAAATACCAGCTGCCAATAATAGCTATTATCAGTTTATTATTTGTTATAGCAGGTTATTTTATATTAAGAACAAGTTTATTTAATGATATAAATGTAACAGATGTAGTTATAGATAAAGATTATAAAGTAGAAAAAGATGTATTTATATTCGATTTAAATGATAAAGTGGTGGGTATTACACCAAAACTAGATTCTGAAAAAAACATTGAATTAAAAGGAATTGTAGACAATACTAATATAGCAACCTCTTATAAAAAAGATAATACTTTTTATTTAATGCCAAAAAAAATAGGAAAAAGTAAATTAACTATATATGCAAAAGATAAGATATTATATGCTGTTGAATTTGAGTTTAGAGATGGCTTAGATAAAAAAGAGTCATTAGAATATGATAATAAATATGAGGAATATAATGAGGTAGATGATTATTCAGATGTACCGTCACAAGAAATAGAAAGTTTAATGTCAAATTATCTTAAAGGATATGAGCAAGCTGTAAATACAGGTGATTTTAATTTAGTAAGTGACTATATGTATGAGGGTAGCCCTGAATATGAAGATACAAGAAAATCAATTTCATCTACATATGAAAATGGTACAAAGTTATATCTTTATGATTATGAAAATAGTGAAATAGAAAAAATATCTGATGGAAAATATAAAGTATCTTGTATAGTGCAATGGACTATACAAAATGAAGATGGTGAGCGATTACAAAAAGAATCAGCAGATTATATAATATATAACTATGATAATTCTTATAAAGTATATAGTATGAAAAATTGGAAACTTATAAGTAAGGAATATCAATAAACAAAGATTATTTTTAAGATAAAACTTTATTAATAATTATGAAATGGAATGAGGATTTTATGAAAATTTGTAGTGGATGTGGAAGTCAAAATAAGGATGATGCAATTTATTGCAAAGATTGTTGTGAAAAATTGGATCAAGTAATACAAGAGAATAAACAAAAGCCTAAAAATATAAAAAAAGTAAATACAAAAATAATAGCATTACTCATAGGAAGTATTGTTTTAGTAATTTTAGGAATGATATTGAGTAAAGATGGTATAATGTATAGATATTATGTATCTAAAGGTAATGATCAAGTTCAGCCATGGAAAGCAGTAGAATATTATACAGAAGCATTAAAAATAGATTATAATAAAGAACTTTTAGATAAAATGAAGGATGAATTATTGGATAGTGGATCATATTCAACATCATTATTAAAATCTTTGAAAAATGTATTAACAGAAGATGATTTTAATAATCTATCTATAGATGTTTATATTAAAGAAGCTGAAAAAGCTTTTGAGGCAGAAGATTATGAATCTTGTGCAATTTATTTAAAAAAAGCTGAAGGTTATGGATATAATATAAATAATTTTATTTATTTAAATAAAACTATAGAAAACGATTATGAAGATGAAGAAGATTATTCAGATGAATACGACGACGATTATATAATTGCTGATAGTGATGTGAGATATTTAAGTAGAAATGAACTTAGCAAATATACGAAGACACAGTTGGGATATATAAGAAATGAGATATTTGCTAGACATGGATATATATTTAGAAATAAAGAATATAGCGATTATTTTGGAAATAAATCTTGGTATGTACCAGATCCAGATTGTACTGGGACAGAAGCTGATTTAAATAGTGTTGAGAGGGCTAATGTTGAGTTGATACAAGAAATGGAAGGAAAATAGTATAGGTTAGAAACAAGGATATAAAAATACAGTTTATAACATAAAAAGCTAAAATACTACAAATTTTATAAAGGATATTAATAATTTAATATAGAATTTGTAGTATATTAAATTATTACAAATGTGAGGGGGAGTAATAATGAACTACGGAACAACAGTAGATTTAACAAAAATAGAATTAGATAATAGAAAGCTATATCCATATCAAGAAGCAGCTACAGAAAATTTAAATGAATATTTCGATTTAGAAAATCCTACAAGTCCACAAAATGGATTGCTAGTAATGCCTACAGGAAGTGGAAAAACTTTCACAGCAGTCAATTGGCTACTTCAAAGTGCTGTATCAAGAGGATATAAAGTAATATGGTTTGCCCATAGAAAGGATTTAATCGAGCAAGCTACATATTCATTTATACATAGAGCACCAATACTACTTAACTACGGTATAAAAAAATTCAGTATCATGCCTATATCAGGAGAACATTATTCGATGTCACAAGCATCAAAAAGCGATGTATATGTGTGTAGCATACAATCAGCTGCATCAAAAAATGGGCTTAGATTTATAAAAAATATGCTCGGCACAAAGGGAAAAGAAAAAGCAGTTGTAGTTATAGACGAAGCACACCATGCAGTTATGCCATCATTTAGAAAAATATTAGACAAAATAACAAAGCTTAATAAAAATAGAGTATTTTTAGGTCTAACAGCTACCCCTACTAGAATGCAGGAATCGGAGCAAATGAGACTTTATAAGATGTTTGACTGCTTCAAAGATGTCAAAAAAGCCAAAATAAATAAGGACAACCCTAAATTTATTTATGAAGTTAAGTTAAAGGATTTAATTACAAATGGAACTTTAGCCAGTCCTGAATATAAAAAAATAGAAACTAATCTAATAGGAAATGTAAAGTTTGATATAGATAAAAACGACGAAGAATACTATGAAAAATACGGTGAATTGTCAGAAAGAATAAAAGAACAATTAGCAAATTCTGCTTACCGTAATAAAATAATAGTTGATGAATACATAAAAAATAAAGATAAATACGGAAAAACATTAGTATTCGCAGTAAATAAAAGACATGCATATACATTAGATCAAGAATTTAAGAAAGTTTTTAAAGAAAATAATTTAGATATAACTAGTGAATATTGCATATCAGGGGACAATAATAATCAAGAAAAAATAAACGAATTTAAAAGTAAGAAAGACGGTGTTTTTATAAATGTTCAAATACTAACAGAAGGTAGTGACGTCCCTGATATTCAGACTGTATTTCTTACAAGACAGACAAATAGTGAATCTCTACTTATGCAAATGATAGGTAGGGGATTGAGAGGAAAGGTAGCAGGTGGAACTGATACATTAAATGTGGTAGATTTCCATGATACATGGGAAAAATTTAAGTTCTGGCTTGATCCAAAGTTTATAATAGATGGACTAACTGGGGATTCAGGTTCAGGTTCTAAGCCTGGTAAAATGGTAAGTATTCCATGGGATGTCACTATGGATATTTACTCTAGAATGGTGGCTAATGTCACAAGCAAATCAAATTCGCCAATAGTTCCTGATGGATGGTATAGTGTGGTAGATGATGATGGCGAGGATGATAGAATAATAGTATTTGATAATCAATTGGAATCATATAAAGCTATAGAAGATAATATAGATAGGCTATGTTAGCTAACTTTGTGATTAATT
>NZ_JAXEWM010000222.1:0-5869 GCF_034113885.1 Intestinibacter sp. | reverse complement strand
GGTTCATATCTAATATCACTACTACTATTATTAGCAGTCATTCTAAGATATGTTTTTGTTGTATCTAAATCGCTTGAATAAACTCTAGTTACATCTCCCAATGCCTGTTCCATACTTCCAGATTGGTCTAATACTAAAACTATATCAAGCGGAACTCCACTTTTTTCAGTCACAGTAGTATATTCTCCTGTAGCATAAGAACTTAAAGTAATCTTATAAGTACCATCACTTTGTAACTCTACAGATTTGTTCAAGTTAAGACCACTATCAGCCTCAGCCGCATAAGAAGCCCCAGCAGGCATCACCACCATAGAACAAGCCATAGCCAAAGCAGAAACAAAGGCTACCGATTTTTTAATAAAACTTTTAACTCCCATTTTTTCTCTCTCCTTTCTAAAATTTATACGCACATATATTCTCCACAACAAGCTTGCGTAACTCGCCCGTCACAGTGACTGCCCTTTAAAATATATCCTAAAATCGTGCTGTACAACCTTCAGTCTAATTGGATGGATACAAGACAAAAATCAATACAGAGAAGACAAATCGAATTGAATTAGCCCCTCACCATTTTAAAACACATCTTAACAGACAAGTCTAAATATATCAGTTCCAAATGCAATCCCTGCACCGAAACCCTCTTTTAGAAATGATGAGATATCTATATCCACTTTAATATGTGTTTATATATCTAAAATCAATAAATAAAACATATTTTTACTATTTCAGATATCAAATTTCATCATTATCTATATAATAAAGTAAAAAATTACTCTATTAACTAACTTATAACCCTCCTAAAAATTTAGCTAAATTCTCAGCAAAATAATAAAAACGGTTTAATTTACAAAAATATAAATCTTTCCTTTTATTATATAATATCATTCAAATTTATCAATCGCAATAATTTAGCCTAAAACTTAATACATATATAAAATATTACCAATTTTTTAGCAAAACTTCAATTAAATCCAATATAAAAATCTTGTTTTTTTATTAAACATAATTATTTATCAAATATAAGTTATTTTCTTAAAATTTACACTTTCTATAGAATAATTTATATTGTATACTCATAAAAAAAATTTTTCAATACATTATATGTTCATAATTTTGTACTTATATGTTTTCTAATTACTTTTCTTCATTTTATTTTCACCATTAAGTCTTCTTTTTTACCATTATGAATATATTTAACAACTTTGTGATAAAGAAATTCTTAAATCATCATGCATTTACACATAATTTGAAACTTATTCATCCTCGATCCACTTTTTCCAATTTACTCTTATTTAATCTATCCACTATATCATATCAAACAATATCATCAAAAACCAAAACCACTACAAGCATTACCCTAACTAAATTCTCCGTAAATATCTCTTAATCATCATAAAAACAAGCATCACAAAGTTATTAAATATAAATACAATGCTCCAAGCGAAACTACAATACCTCATAAAAAAACAGCCCTCCCTGCATCCACACAGGAAAGGCCATCCACCACCTACTTACCATTCAACTCCATCTCAACCCTCTTGACAATCCTTCTAACACAAGACTCCGAAACCTTCCATTTAACAGCCAACCACTTCACACTTCTGTCTTCACAAAACTCCGCATAAATTCTCATATTCCTCTTAGCTCTCATATAACACTCCTTCCTAGGAATATAAATCTGGCTTCCACCATAGACATCTAATATCCTCTCAAACAAAACCTCGCCGACTATATCAAACAGCCTGTACAAATCCCTCGGTATATACTTCTTCATATAATCATCATTCACCGTTTTCACCTCCATAAAATATCGCCTCTTATCCTTCACTATTAAAATTTCCTTCTATAATATATACATTAAATTAAAGTGCGGAAATTTTACATATAAATAATTTCCGTTTTTGGTTTTTGGCTTAAAATTTTATATGACAAATTTCTCAAAAATAAAAATATTAACTCGAAAAATAGAACTTATTCTGAACTAAAGTATTTTCAAGGCTTACAAGCCACGATTTTGTCCAAAATTCGTGCACGTTTTTTTACTCCTCGTCCGAAAAATAATATATGATAATAGTAAGAAAACAAATCAAAGGTTTTCAAATTTCCATATCAGGAGGTGATAAAATGGATGAAAGCAAAAGACTAGTAATGGTCTTCAAAAACGAAGCAGACAAGCAAGTATCGATAAGTATCGATGATCCAAGGGACGACGTTACCGAGGCCGAAATCAAAGCCGCGATGGACCTTATCGTTGAGAAGGGCATCTTTAAGAAGGGCTCTTACGCTTTAACAGCTGTAGTTGAAGCGCAAATCGTCAACACTCAGACTAACGAATACGATTTAGTTCTGTAGTGATTTAATAAGTATTTTTAATCGAATCAACAAAGTTTTTATGCAACTAGGTAAATAATATCAATAAATATCATGTTTTTCAAAAAAATTTTATTTTAAAAAAAGGAGGCTATACTATGGCAGTAGTAACAAGTAAAAACTTATCATCATTAAAACTATACTTTGACAAAGGTGTAGACATAAATTCAAAAAGAATAATGGGAACAAAAACATTCGGCTTTGTAGATCCAGAAGCGCTAGACCAAGACATAATGGACGTAGCAAATGCACTAGCAGGTCTACAAAAACACACATTATACAATGTAGTCAGAATAGATAATACATCTTTATCTGAATAATCTGTCCCACATTAACTCAGCTGCTAGGTTCTCACACTCCGCAGCACTGAGTTAGATAACCAGCTGGGGCGGTCACCAGGGATCTCCTCAGCTGCTATAAAAATTTAAAAGGAGATGATTTCATGGAAGAAAATAAAAAATTAGTAATGGTATTCAAAAACGAGGTTGACAAACAAGTCTCTATAAGCATAGACGCTCCTCGAGACGACGTCACTGAAGCTGAAATCAAGGCGGCTATGGATCTAATCGTCGAAAAGGGCATCTTCAAAAAAGGTAATTACGCCTTCACAGCTGCAGTCGAGGCAAAAATCGTCAACACTCAAACAACTGAATACGACCTAGTGCTATAGGAAGTGATCAGTCATGGAAGTTATTGAAACTTTAATAGCTAATGTCGGATTCCCAGTTGCCGTGTCCATCTATCTATTGATAAGACTGGAAAGCAAGCTGGAGGGGTTAACCAATAGTATTAATGAGCTTTCAAATAACATCATTAATATAAAGTAAGTTAATAACAGATGCCTGAGCCTAACACCTCAGACATCTGTCACCTCCCCCGAAATTTCGGGGGAGCTATGTATTTTGTTATTTAAATTATTGGCATTTTTTCGAAATTTATACATATTTATATAAAAATTTTTTTAAGTTAGGAGCGTGTTACTATGTTTTATACAATTCATGGATTTTACCAAAAGGCTGCGCATAAGCTAGGGCTAGATAATGACGATTTGTTATTGCTTAGATGGTTTGTTAATTTTAAAGATTCTGGAAATATGAAAAGTGTAGATATAGATAATGAAAAATATTACTGGATAAGCTACCAAAAATTAACAGAAGAACTGCCTATTTTATGCTTAAAAAAGGACTCTATATATAGGAAGTTTAAAAAAATGAGCGATGTAAAAGTTTTAAAAAGAAAAACTATATTCGATGGCGGAAGATATTCATATTTTACTTTGGATAAAAATTACATAACTTTAATAAATTCAAAGCCTGTGGTTCCAGATTGTCCAGATGAAGATTTTAATAGTAAAGCTTCTAACAATTCATCAATTTACTCTGATGAAAATCAACCGGATTTAAATCCGAACTATACGGATTTTAGTCCGAAACTTATGGATTTTAATAATAATCTTGCGGATTCTGCTCCGAACATTATGGATTTTAATCCGAACCTTGCGGACTCTACTCCGAACCTTATGGATTTTAATCCGAATCTTACGGATTTTGCTCCGAACCTTGCGGATTCTACTCCGAACCTTATGGATTTTAATCCGAATCTTACGGATTCTAATCCGAACCCTACGACTTTAAAATTCGACCCAAAAATTATTAAGTCAAATTCTAATACTATATTAAATAAATCAAATTCTAATACTAAATTAGAGAGAGATATAGATATAACTACTAACCAATACATTCTCTCACAATTGCTTCTCTCTCTGATTCAAAAAAACAACCCGAACTTCAAGACACCGGACATGGCTCTGTGGATCAAACAGTTCGACCTCATCCTAAATGTCGACAAGCGTGATCCAAGTGAGGTTGAATCAGTGATCAAGTGGGTGCATCTAGAAAATCCGTTTTGGAGTAGCCAAATTCTATGTCCGCATTCATTGAGGAAGCATTACGACAAGCTAGTATCCCGAAAAAATTACGACGAAAACAAATCTAGCTCCAACATAATCACAGGCATCTTTGGCACCTACGACCTATCCGAATTCGAGGAAATCTAAAATCCATGAGAGGGGGAATTTTCAATGGATTTATACAACATAGAAGCAGAACAAAGCATTTTAGGGGCAATTTTAATCGAGCCAGAATCCATAATTGCGGGCAACGAGGCTAATTTATCTGCAAATGATTTTTTCCTGGAAAAACACAGAATCCTCTACAGCTGCATGAAAAAACTGTCAAATTCCAACATGCAAATAGACCTAATAACGCTTTCAAACGAGCTAAAAAACGAAAACGCACTCGATAAAATCGGTGGAATTCCCTATATCTCGAGCCTTGTGACCATAGTTCCCACAAGCGACAACATCCTGTACTACATGAAAATTGTCAAGGGATTATCCACAAAAAGGTCCATCTACAACCAGATGCTAACTACCTGCAAAAGCATCAAAAGCATGGACTCCAAGGAATTGATAAAATTCTCAGAGGATTTAAAATCGACAATCCTAGACTCCGGCAACGTCGAGGAATTGTTCATCGAGGCGTCCTCAATTTCCATGGAAAACAAAACCTCAGGCGCTATCGAAACAGGATTTCAGAGCTTAGATGCAATCACAGGCGGCGGACTCAACTTCGGAACGCTCTCAATCGTGACAGGCGACCCCGGTTCAGGCAAGAGCACCTTCTTGAACCAAATTTTAGCAAACGCTCTAAGCCTCGGCTACAACGGTTTCATCTACTCTGGCGAGCTCACATACCAGATGATGATGGAGTGGTTTTTCAAAACAGTCGCAAACCCACAGCACCTAGCACGCTGCACCAACAACTTCGGCAAATACACCAAAGTCACAAAAGAAGGCTGGGAGCTAATAAGCAACTGGACAAAAAACAAGCTATTCGTATTCTCAAAAGACGCCAAAGCCGACGAAACAAATCTCTCAAACGTCATCGAATACCTAGCTGTCAAAAAAAACGTCAAGCTCTTCATCCTAGACAACCTAATGACACTAGAATGCAGCGGCTCCGACAAATACGAAAAACAAATAATAGCAACAAAAGCCTTAAAAAACCTAGCAAAAAAATACAGCCTCGTAATCATACTAGTAGCTCACTCCAACAAAAGCTCAATCATGAATCGCCAAGCTCACGTATTCGATATATCAGGTGCCAGTGAAATCCCGAACCTAGCCGACTACGTTTTCAAAGCCTCACGAAAAAACGACGCCGACTCAATCACAGAAATCCTAGTCCTAAAAAACAGGATCACTGGCATAATAAAAAAATTCACAAAGCTAAAATTCGACCCAGACCGCAAAAGATTCTTCACAAAATCCGGCACCGAAATCACCAAAGACTTCGGCTACAACCCAGTTTGGGAACAACCTAGCTTTTACTAAATATTAACAATTTGCAACATTGGGCGCCCCACGATTTTCGTGCAAAACCCCAATCCCTTGCACTTAAAATAAATATAAAAAAACTCAAGGAGGAAACAAAATGAA
>NZ_JAXEWM010000221.1:0-2030 GCF_034113885.1 Intestinibacter sp. | reverse complement strand
ACATATATAAGCATCATTACTTAACAAATATAACTTATCACAGTATTTCATATATTTTTCTATTTTTTTATCTCCAACTAAATCTGAATAATTTGCCTTTGCCTCTAGTATTACAATTTCTTCATCTCTATTGTAAGCTATAACATCAAACTTAAACTTATCAACTGGTAGCTCTATTGTTGCAACGTACCCCTTATTGAAAAGCCACTTAGCTCCACCTTGTTGTATTTTAGCATGAGTAATACTATCATTCTTTGTAAACTCATTTCTCAGCTCTCTCTCTGCAAAATAATTATTAATTGCATCCTTACTTGCTTCTTTCATTTTATTTCTCAACTCATCAATCTTCTCGTTGTAATTAACTATCTCATTATTTAAATCCAACAAATATGGCTCTAATTGTTTATCTACAGTCATTCTATTTATTGCTAAAACATTATCAACTTTATCTGCATTCTTAAAATAATTATTCTTCTTCATAACATTTTTTGTTAATGTAATGAACTTCTCCATATCCAAAATTTCGTTACTTCCTGGAACTATAGCTTCTGCTCTCCTTAGTCTGTTCCATAAATTTATATTTACTATTCTACCTAAAGCATAATAAAGCCTATCCTCTGTACATTTTAAAGCCACTAAATTTAGATACCCCATTTTAAGCTCTTTATCTTTTAATTCTCTAATATATCTAAATTGCAACTCCAAATCTTTTTTTACACCATCTATATCACTTATTTTCTGTATTTTATTTTTAATGAATCCTATCTTTTCCTCTATACACTCAATGCTGAATTTATAGTTATTTATTAAGATTTTACTATGTTCCTTTATATAAATTATATCACTTACTAAACCTTCTAAATCCTGCCTAGTAATCTTAGACTCCGTTTCTATATATTCCACTACCATATTTATAGCTTCTTTATCTTCCTTTATTGGAGCTAAAGCTCTAATATTATTTCCTAACTCTTTTAATCTATTTATTTTCTTCTCATCCAAATAAGAAAATTTTTTTAAAAGATTGTTGGAAACAGATATTTGTCTAACGGTATTGTAATTTATATCTAATGTATCGCTAATTTTCTTTAATGATACACCAGCCTCTAGCATTTGTATTACTTCATCTCTCTTCATATACTCACCTGTTTTTGTTTCCTAGGAAACATATTTTGATATAATTATACTATATCATTTATTCTTTATCCAGTCTTCCAATTCTTTCAGTTCTTTTAATTCCTGCTCTGTTAGCTGAGTATCTCTCACATCAAAAAATGGATTTGAACTTACAAAAAACTTTTTCAGAATCATTACTAATTTTTTAATAATTTTTCTCATGATTTACCTCCCTAATTTAAAATTGATATTCCTAAAGTTTTGAATGTATCCTAGGACACATTCAAAAATAAAAAAATATAACATTTTTTAATTTTCAACCTATTATATATAATATCAATATATTTATTTTTCTTATTTATAATAGGCTGAAAACCTAGGAAAAATGCTATTTTAAGTCATGGTATAACAAATAATATAACAAAAATGACCCCAAAAATGTTATTTTATATGTAACAAATATAACATTTTTTAGTTCTATAATTATAAAATTTAAAAAGTTCTATAATCAGCTCTCTTTATATAAACATCTGCTGTAGCAACGCTTTTTTTTGCTTTTGTAAGTGTTCTAACTTACGCTGATGAAGGGTGATAAGATTATCAAGTTGTTTAAAGTATTTGCCTATTTTTTTCTGTTCATCATATTTGGGTGTCAAAATAGCAATTTCATTAATTACAGTTTTTGATAAGCTTGGAACTCCTGTTGATTCATCTTTCTTTTTCCAATCAATATTTTGAAAAATATCAAAAACAAAATTCAAGTCAAAGTTTCCTCTTGGAATAGCATAAAATAGCGTATCTACTGTCCAAAAAGGTGCTTTTAAAATATATGGATTATCTATTGTTCCTTTTCTTCCAATGCCTATTGCGTCCTCATCATAGGAAAGAGCTTCATTTACACTTAACATATATCCACC
>NZ_JAXEWM010000220.1:0-12828 GCF_034113885.1 Intestinibacter sp. | reverse complement strand
TTCCCATGACTATATACAGTATGGGTGTGGTAATCTGCTAATATCTTCATATATTAATCCTCTCCAAGTATTTTAACTTCTTCTTCTAGCATTATGTCAAATTTATTTAAAACTGTGCTTTTTACCACATAAATTAAATCTAATATGTCCTAGCTGTTGCATCTCCTATATTCACAACAAACCCACAGTGTTTTTCAGAAACCTGTGCTCCTCTTAAAGTCAATCCTCTTAATCCACAATCATCTATTAATTTACCTGCAAAATAACCTTTTGGTCTTTTGAATGTGCTTCCTGCACTTGGTAAATTTAATGGCTGTTTACTAACTCTTCTGTTAGTTAAATCTGCCATAAACTCTTTTATTTCGTCGTAATTTCCTTTTTTAAGTTCAAGCTCTGCTGATAAAACTATATAATCAGAATTAGTAAGTATGCTTCTTCTGTATTCAAATTTCATTTGTTCATTTGTAAATTCAAATATTTCACCTTGAGGATTCATAGCTCTTACTGATTTTACAACTGATTTTATTTCTCCTCCATAAGCACCAGCATTCATAGCTAATGCTCCACCAAGTGAGCCTGGTATACCTGATATACATTCAAAACCAGTTAAGCTTTCTCTAAGAGCAGCCTTTCCTAGTGCAGCTAATAGAGCTCCAGCTTGTGCCTTTATAATATTTCCTTCTATTTCGAATTTATTGAAATTGTCTCCAAATTCTATTACTATACCTCTTATTCCACCATCTTTTATCAATAAGTTTGATCCATTTCCTATTATTAAATATGGTAAATTATTTTCACTTATATATTTTAATATACCGCTTAATTGTTCTTCTGTTCTCGGTCTAACTAAAATATCCGCTGGACCGCCTACTCTAAATGATATATGCTTTTTCATAGGTTCATCTATTTTTATATCTTCTTTATCAACTATTTTTAATAAATCATTATACACTAATTCTTTATTCATATTTTTAATATTAATTGCCAAAATTTATACATTATAATAATCATAAATATTTAAATTTTGACATACTCCTTTCTCTATTACATTTAACTTAATTTTTATCTATTTTTCTCAAAATCTATTCTATTATTTAATTTCTTCCTATATAAATTAATATATGTCATAGCTATAAAAAAGTATCAATTAATAAAAAAACACATAATTATAGCTATAAATGATTTTATCATATATTGAAGATTTATTTAAGGTTAATTTAATTTATTTAATAAATAGTTATATTTGTGTATTTGTTTTATTTAAAGCTTTAATAATTGTACAAAAAAATACTATCGACAATATAAGCTATCGATAGTATTTATTTATAAAATTATTATCTATTTAATTACATATTTGTATACATTAGAAGCTTTTTTATCTGCTGCTAAGTATACAACGTAGTATATTACTGGTATTATTAATGCTCCACCTATTAAGTTACCTATTGTAACACAAATTAGGTTAGTTGCACATTGTGCTACTGTTACTTTTGCGCCTAATAACATTCCTACTGGTATAAAGTACATATTTGCAACACTATGTTCAAATCCAGATAATACGAATAACATAATTGGGAACCAACATGCAAAGATTTTAGAAATTACATCTTGTGCACTTGTTGCTAACCATACAGCTAAAACAACTAGTATGTTACATAATATACCTCTAAGTATCATAACTCCTATAGTTAATCCAGCTTTAGCTTCAGCTATTCCTATAGCTTTAGTAGCTGCATCTCCTCCGCAGATACCACCATAATATACAATAAGTGCTAAAGCAACAGAACCTACTAAGTTTCCAAGCCATACAACACACCAGTTTTTAAGTAATTGTGAAGTTGTAATCTTATTACTCATTAATGCTAATGTCATTAAGTTGTTTCCTGTAAATAATTCAGCCCCACATACAACAACTAACATAAGTCCAACTGGGAATACTGCTGCTCCTATAAGTTTTGCAACCCCTGGATCTATTCCTGCAAACGTTTGACTTGCAATAGTATTTCCAAGTGCCCCAAATCCTATAAATGCACCTGCTAAAATTCCTAATAAAAACATATTAAGTTCTGGTAGATTAGCTTTCCCCACACCTACATTTACCATAGCATTGGCTATTTCTTTAGGTGCTAAAAATTTCTTATCCATAAAAAATACACCCCTTTTACTATTTATGATTTCTATACATATAATTATAGCACTATTTGTTTGAGATAAGGCACAAATTCACTAATGTATACAGTATATTTAAATTATATATATAATATATTTTATTTTTAGATATTAATAATTTAATATTTTGTCATGTTATAGTTTTTTTTAAGCTAAAAACCGTATATTTATCATACATCAAATTTATTATTTTCTTTAAAAATCTAATGATTTATCTCAATTATAAATATCAAAATTAATAATTTTTTATTGAAATTTGTTAATTCTATATATCTATTTTAAATTTTTATATATTTATTAGTTATTTCTATACAATTTTTCTGTATTTAATAATTAAATATTATTTTTATAACTTATAAAACCTCCATTATTTGTTATTTTTATAACAATTTTATAAACACTTTCCAATTTTTGTATCGATTTATTTTTTACATATTTTAGTATATAATCTGATTAAGTAAGTATTATTTTTAGGAGGTAACTTTTTTATGAAAAATTCTGAAATCAACTCAAATGTTGATAAATTAGTAGATTACGAATATAAAGAATCATTTAAATTTCCTGCCGTAAAATATGAGTTTTTTGAAAAAACAGATATTGAAGAAGCTGTTATTTCTGAATATCCACTAACCTTAATATTAAACGACAAAGTTTGTAATACATTTTTCTGTCATCCATACAATTTAGATGAGCTAGTTATAGGAAATCTATTTTACGAAGGTAAAATAAAAACTAAAAACGATGTGTTAAAACTAGATATTGATGAAAATGCTCGTATTGCAAAAGCTACTATTAATGAAAATGATTCTTCTGATGAAAAAATATTTATAAACGATGTAAGCTATATCACATCAGATTGTATTACAAATGATACTATAAATATAGACTTAAAAACAGCATATGAATTTATGAGTCTTCACTTAAATTCATCTAAATTGTTCCATGAAACAGGAGGCGTACATTGTGCAGCTATATACGATGTAAAAAATAATAAGGCAATAGTAATTCGTGAAGACGTAGCTCGACATAATGCACTAGACAAGGCAATTGGTTACTGTATAAAAAACGATATCTCACTAAATGATAAAATTCTTTTTATGAGCTCAAGAATATCATTCAACATGGCATCAAAGGCTTCTAAAGCCCAAATACCTATTATAATAGCTAAATCTGCTCCTACTAATTTAGCTATTGACCTTTGTAATAAATTAAATATAACTCTTGCAGGATTTGTAAGAGGTAAAAAAATGAAAATTTATACTAACCCAGAAAGAATAATTGTCAATAAAGAATAATACAATCGTCAAAAATTACTCTTAAATATATATCGAAAAATAGACTAAATCTATTTTTCGATACTATTTAATATTTTCTAAAAAAAATTATTTTTTATCACAATTATGTATATAATCTAATATATTTTTTAAAATTAAATCTATATCATTTAAATCAACAACGTTTTTTCCTTCTAAACCTTCTATATCAGTTGCTATAGCGATTAAAGTATGTTCTTTACATATAGATTCTGTCGAGTTTCCTTTTCTCACAATTTCAATTTTAGGATAATCAGATCCTTTAAATCCTTCTAAAATAATAATGTCCGCTTCTGGGAAAAAATTTATCATATCCTTTTCATTTACATTTTCTTGTTTTTTTACAACCATAAATTTACCTTTAGAAAATACAACTGTACCATAAGCACCTGCTTGCATATGTTTATAAGTATCTGTACCTTCCACATCTGCATTAAATTCATGACCATCATGTTTTACAGTTGCAACTTTATATCCTAACTCAGTTAACTTTGGTAATAATTTGTCAATCAAAGTTGTTTTACCTGAATTTTTTACACCACTTACACATATTATTTTTGCTTTTGTCATAATTCGCCTCCTATAAAATAATTACCTTTACTTTATCCCCTTTAACTATTTTTTCCGTTCTGTCTTCTGCATCTATTAGACAATTGCATCCTATCATTCTACCTAATCCGCCAGCTGGATGAGTTCTATTTGCTAGGTATACCTTACCATCTTTATAAATAGCCTTTTCCATTCTTCTTTTCTTACTTACTTTCAAAAAATCATCTGCCATTATAGCTTCTTTTACAATAGTTTCTAAACCTGGATCATTAGTAAGCTTATGTAAAATAGGCTTTGCCAATAAATCAAATATCGATAAAGCGGCAAATGGATTTCCTGATAAGCTCAATATAGGCTTATTTTCATACACAGAATATACTACAGGTATTCCTGATCTTAAGTGAATTTTCCAAAATACTTTGTCAGCATTTAATACTTTGACTACATCGTGAATTATATCTTTTTTGCCTACTGATACTCCGCCTGTTGTAATGACTAAATCTACAGAATCTACTACATTACAAATTTCATTTGCAACATCATCTACATTATCCCCGATAGATGTTACATGTGCTATTTCACATCCAAATTCTTTAAGCTTGCTATGAATCATTCTTCTATTGCTGTCATATATTTTACCTTCTGTAAGAGTATCTCCTAAAGATATTATTTCATCACCTGTAGATATTATCGCAACTTTAGGTTTTCTAATCACTTTTACCTTTTCATATCCCATAGAAGCTATTATACCAATATGGATATATGTAATTTTTTCTCCCTTAGAAATCAACTTACTTCCCTTTTTTATTTCTTCACCTTCAAAAGAGTAATTTTCAAATTTATTTATCTCTTGATAAATTTCTACAGTATCCATCCCGTAATCAGTCAATTCTTGCTTAATTACACAATCGCTACCTTTAGGCATTTTAGAGCCAGTCATTATTCTTATAGCTTCTTTTTCTTTTATTTCTCTATCTGTGCAATTTCCAGCAAAGGATTCGCCCACTACGTTTAATTTAACACCGTTGTTCTTATCGGCTCCCTTAGTATCTATAGCTCTAACTGCATAACCATCAAATTGTGATCTATCAAATGGAGGTTGATTTATTGTCGCATAAATATCTTCTCCTATTATTCTATTTAAAGAATCCTCAACAAAAACTTCTTCTGTTTCTTCAATCCTCTTTAATGGTGTACAAATTTTATCAATAGCTAACTCTAGCTCAATATTTTCAATCATAAAACTTCCCCTTCCTTCATAAACCAAATTTGTCTTTTTCGTTAAATATCACTTTGAATTAATTCTTTATAATCTTCTGGTGTATTGATATTATGATAGACTCTATCTGTAAATCCCAGCTCTTTTAGATCTATTTTTTTAAATTTATTATTTGGAATCAACTCTATCAATTTATATTTTTCATCTTTTATGAGAGCTTCCATATCTGATAATAAATTCTTAGAATAAATTGCCCCCAATGGCATTAATTTACCACCTTCATTACAAGTCATAAATAAATCCGCATCTCTTTCAAATTTATCACAAAAAGCTTGTACAAATTCTTTTGACATCAAAGGCATATCACATGCTATTACAAATAAATATTTTTCTTTGCAGCATTTTAATACAGAATATATACCTCCCATAGGTCCTATTTCTTGATAAATATCCTTTACAATATGTATATTTTCAGACTCATATTTTTCAACATATTCATCAAATATTTTATTATTCACAGAAATATATATATTATCAAAATTGTCAAATATATCTATTATACAGTCTAAAAAAGTTTTTTCCTTGTATTTTAACATTCCCTTATTATTTCCACCCATGCGGCTATTTTTACCGCCCATAAGTATTAACGCTCCTATATCCAAATTTATCACTCCTAAATACGTTTTATACTTAATAATTATATCACTTTATTAGATTATATTTTAATTCATTTGTTAACGATAGCATATTCATATTGATTTTACTCATTAAAATAATTTATTTTTATAAACAAAAAACGCCAACATGTAAAATATTATAAAACATTGTACATATTTATTTTAAGCATTTAGTCTAATTACCTTATATTTACAACAACCAGATTTAATATCTTCTAGTAATTGCCTACTTTGTCCAAGTGTATGTGCAATAGCAACTTTTTCTTCTTTACCTTTTATAATAATTGATGTTTCAGTAATATTACTATCTATTTTCCATGATGATGTTTCAAATAAAGGTTCATGATTTATTTCTATATTTTTTAATTGATACGGTTCATGGGGATTTCTATATGCAGTTTCTGCGCCAGTTCTAATGAAAATACGATATAATTCTCGAGCATTTATTGTGTAATCTACACTATTAAATTCCTGCACTTCTCCAGCATTTTCATTATTATTAGATACATTAACAGTATAGATACAATCAGCATTTATCCCTTTTTCCTTAGCAAATTCATCTTTAATATATTTTCCAAATACTTGTTGTACTGATGGATATGTAACTAAAATATTTTTTAATTCTGGATAATTTTTACATAGAAACCTTATAGATGCAGGACTATTTGTAATAATTATTGTATCCTTTTGACTATTTTCTTCAGTAAATGTATCAAAAATTTGAGCTTCTTTTTTATGCAATCTACTTACAAGGTTTTTAATCGCTTCTTCCTTTATAGACCCATCAAGTTCCTGAATAGTTAAAATAGCTTCATAAACATTATTTTTTATTATTTCGTCATAATTCATAACATCTTCCTCCTATAATGCTTCTATTCTGCAAGGAATATAACGTAAATATGGATTACCCGTAATTTCATCTAAGTCATTTTCACTAACTATTTCATTTGCTCCACAACCTACAGTTTTTCCTTCAAATTCAAGTCCAAAATAATGTGGCACCATACAATATCCAGGTGACATTGTATAAGTAATTTCAACTGTTGCTGTCATTTCACCAGCTTTTGTAATAATTCTAACTTGTTGATCATTTACAAATCCCATATTTTTAGCATCAGCTGGATTCATAGTAACTGTACAAGATTTACGATATGCATAAGCTGCTGGATTACGCATTATTGTATTACACCCTTCATCTGTATGACGGCCAGATGAAACCAGCATCGGATATTCTTTATTTAGTGTCAATTCCGCTTCTTCTTTTTCAGGAGTAATACGATCCATATATTCATTAATTTCGTCACAATATAAATGAATCAAATGATCCTTATGTTTTACACGACGTTTAATCATATCATCTTTGCCAGTTATACCAATAACTGCTCCTTCTGGTCTTTGATCAACTAATTCAAAAGCAGCATCCATTAAGCAAAAATCTTTTAATATAGGTATTTTATTAAGTATTTTATGTCTATTAGATGGTTTAATCCCAGCTCTTTCAACCTGTCCTGTTCCAACTAATGGAGATGTTAGTAAACCTGCCCACATAACAGAACGAACTGGTGAACCCATTTCTCTCCCTAAAGTTTGGCCAATTAATGCTGGCATTAATTTCATATCAATTCTATTAAGAAAAACATATACGGCTAATTTTAAGAAGAAAGGTATTCTATCTCCTGTTTGTACTGCTTTTTTAGCAGCGTCATATATAAACTTTGGTAATTTAGGAAGGACTCCTACTGCTTCAGCAATTTCAAGCCATATTTCTGCGCCTTCTTTTCTCTCTCCAACGGAATCTAATATTGGATGTCTTAAATGACAAACTATTTCAGGATACGTCATTGCAAAAGTATTAAAGTCATAAGTTTCATATGAATTTTTAGCTGGCAAAATATAATCCGCTTCTTTAGCAGTTTCAGTCATAGCAACTTCGATAACAACTAATAAATCCAAAGCTTTTAAAGCTTTTCTCATTCTACTGCTATCCGGATAAGATCTTGCAGGATTAGTCAATGAAACAAAAGCAGCTCTTAAACGCTCAGGATTATCATTTAATACTTCTTTTGGAAATACTGTTTCTGGATATATTCCTAAAACTGGAAATCTATTTGTTTCTACCGTTCTCCATACTTTAGGATCTTTTTCATTTGTAGTGCTACCTTTAGCAATGCAAACTTCATCCATAATACATCCTCCTGGCATAAGAGCAACGCCGCAAATAACTTCAAGCATTGTTACTAAATAGCTACTAAATGTATTGTGTCTTCCAAAAAATAAACCTAGGTCCTGATGACATCCCCATTTTTTAGTAGTAAGCAATCTTGCAAATTCCTCCATTTGTTCGTATGGTACACCACATACTTGAAATGATTTTTCAATATCTACACCTTCAAACCATGGAAGGATTTTTTCAAAATCTTTAACATACTTTTTAATATATTCATGATCTTGCCAATCGTTTTTAATAATTAAAGCAATCAACGCTCTTAGTAAAAGTGGATCTGTTCCAGGTCTCGGCATAATATGCATATCCGACATCCTTGCTGATTCACTTAATCTAGGGTCTATAGTAATAAGCATTCTATTTGGATCATGCGAAACATTTCTAATATGTCTTCTTGCAGTATTTAAGTTATGTGCAACGTATGAATTACTCCCCCATAGAATAAATAATTCACAATTTTCTTCATCTAGCTCTGTATAAAATAATTGATCTCCAAATATTTTCCCATGAGACCACCAATTACCCATAAATTCAATACCAATAGGATTATAAATATACTGCGTTCCTAACCCAGCCATAAATGAATATGCGAATGGTGCATCCCCCTGTGTACCTGATGAACCACATCCTAGCATCGCAAAAGAACGAGGACCATATTCTTTTTTTATCTCTTTAGTTTTACTTGCTATTTCTTGTATTGCTTGTTCCCATGAAATCCTTTCAAAATGATCTCCTACTTTTTTCATAGGATAATCTATACGATCACCATGGTCTTGATAAAATTTTGCTGATCTACCTTTACGACAACAATACCCTTTAGATTTAGGGCTGTCTTTATCTGGACGCACATTTATAATTTTATTATCTTCTATTTCCATCTCTATTCCACAAGTAGCAGCACAAAAGTTACATTGTGTTTTTTTCCATACTCCCATTTCTATTCCCCCTATTTTTTATAAACCACTTGGTTTATTTAAAAATAACACATAAAAAAGACTAGTCTTAATTTAATAAAACCAGTCTTAACCCTTATATATTTTTACATTTTTTTATTTAACTTATTTTATACTATATTAAAATTATAGCATTTTTTTATTTATATGTAATAAAATAACGAAATGTATACATTATATTTGCAAACATTATCCTTCATATTCGACATTTATAATTTTTCCCATATCAGAAATATCATATCCACCTAATTCCATAACTCTTTTCTTAAATGAATCAGTTTCTATAGTTTCTAAAAGATTTTTTATGTAATCAGATTCTAATAAACTTGCTTTTACTAGTAAGTCGTATTCTTCATCGCATATAGGAACAAAATCTAAATCTAATATATGAGCTGCTGAATAAACACCTAATCCGCAATCTGCATCGTCATTTTGTATAGCCTTTGCAAGAGACATATGAGTAGATTCTTCTCTTTCATATCCATTTATTTGAGATTTTTTAATTCCATTTTGATCTAATAAGTAATCGAATAATATTCTAGTTCCAGCTCCTTTTTGTCTATTTATATATCTTATACCTGGTAAATCTTTTATAGATTTTATATTTAATGGGTTTCCTTTTTTAACTATAAAGCCTTGTGTTCTCTTAACTAATTTTATTAAAGCTACATCTTCTTCTATATATTTTTTAATATAAGGAACATTGTAAGTCGCAGTATCTACATCAAATAAATGTATTGGTGCTATATGAGCTTGACCCTTTTTAATTGCTAAAAGCCCTTGGAAGCTTCCCACGTGAGTTGAACTAAGACCTACAGATCCCTTTGAATGCATAGTTATTTCATCGTTTAAAACATCCATAACTAAGTCGTGACTTCCTATAGATACTATAGTATTTTTTATTTGATCCATAGGCTTTAATAATTCAACCTTTACAACTTCGCCTTCGTTATAACCTTCTACATTTTGAGGTATTACTAAAACACCATCGGCATGAACTAAGCTTGTTATTGTTCCTGCACCACGTTTAATCGGTGTAACTACAAATTTTCCATCTATATATCCAAGTTTTACTCTTACGTACTCTTCATATTTTAAGTTACTCATAACTCTTGTACTTAAAACAGCATCTACTATTACAGGTTCATCTTCTACCTTATAATTTAATTTTAATAAAACTGGTTTTACTATTTTTTCCATAACAACCCACGCAGATACTGGATATCCTGGAATACCTATTACTGGTTTGTTTTGAACTTGTCCAAGTATAGCTGGTTTACCTGGTTTGACAGCTAATCCATGTATAACTACTTCTCCTAACTCTTCAACTATATCGTATGTAAAGTCCTCTCTACCTTGTGAAGACCCTGCATTTACAAGCACCATGTCGCATTCTTCTAATGCCTTTTGTACGCATCCTTTTATTTTATCGTAATTATCTTCTACAATTGGATATCTGACTGGTTTTGCTCCATATTGTAAAACTAATCCTTCAAATAATCTAGAGTTAAATTCTATAATATCTCCTATTTTAGGACTTGTATGTCTATCTATTAATTCTGTTCCTGTTGGTATTATACCTACTTTGTATTCTTTAAATACTTTTACCTTATCTATCTTTGCACTTATCATAGAACCTATATCTTGAGGTCTAATAGTATGATAGCTTGGTATAAGCATTTCTTTTTCAACTATATCTTCTCCTAAGCATCTTATATGTTGCCAAGGTATAGCTGGTTTGTATATTTTAACGCTTTCTTCATTTCTCTCTAATAAATCCTCTACCATTATTACAGCATCAAATTGTCTAGGTATTGGATCTCCTGTATCTACAACTATATAATCTTCATCTAGTTTAAGAGTTAATATATTTTGGTCATTTGCATAGAAAGTTTTTTCTGCCTTTACTGCTATTCCATCCATAGCTGAGCAGTTGTAAAATGGAGCAGAAAGTTGAGCAAATACTGCTTCTGCACTCATTCTATTTAATGATTCTTCAACATCTACATATTCAACCTCTTTATTTATTTTATCCTTTAATGCATCTAAATATTTTTCTAAACCTTCTTGTAAAGGTATATTTGATAAGTATTTTCCCATTTTGATAATCTCCCTTACTTTATTTTAATATATTTAATTTTTTAGAATAAATTTACTTTAACTAAGTCTCCTTGATTTATACCTTCTAAATCTCTTTCTATTTTTACATATCCATCACAGTCTGCAAAATGTTTTATCATACTTGATTTTGCAAATATAGGAGTACAAACCAATTTTCCTTCTTCTTCAGTTATATATACAGATAAATATTCTTCTCTACCTCTAGCCTTATGGTAGTTGTATTTAAATTCGCATACTACATATCTTTCCTTCTTTGGTTCGAATAAAGATTCTATAAATGGTATAACTATAGATTCTACTACGAAAGCACAAGAAAGTGGATGACCTGGTAATCCTATAAGTAGCTTGTCGTTTATACTAGCTACAATAGTAGGTTTTCCTGGTTTTATAGCTATACCTTCTATTAAAACCTTGCTGTTTTCAAATGATTCTATAGCATTTATAGTTTCGTCCTTTTTACCCTTAGAGCTTCCTCCAGAAATAAGTACTACGTCGCATTCTTTACTTGCTTTATCCATTAAATTTATTATTTCTTGTAAATTATCCTTTGCTGGTGGATAAATTATTGGATTACAAAAAATTTCTTTCATTTGTCCGTATAATATGTAAGTATTTATATCTTTTATCTTAGCATCCTTAATATCTTCTTCTAATGTAAGAATTTCATCGCCTGTAGATATTATTCCAACTACTAATTCTTTGTAAACCTCTACTTCTTTTATACCTGCTCCAGCTAATACTCCTAAATCTCTGTAGTTTACAAGGTGTCCTTTTTTATAAAGAAGCTGATCCTTTTTTATATCCTCTCCAACTTCAACTATATTTTCATTTATAGCTACTCCTTTTTGAACTAATAAATCTTGATCATTTAGCTTTTCACAGTTTTCTATCATTACAACGCCTTCTGCATTGTTTGGAACCATACCTCCAGTTGGAACATATACAACCTCTTCATTATCAAGAAGTCCTTCATACACTTGTCCCATGTAGCTGTCTCCAACTATTTTCACAGGAACTGGATTAGTATCACTAGCTAAAAACACATCTCTTACTAATACTGCATATCCATCTACTAAAGATTTTCTAAAATGAGGTACATCTGTATCTGATTTTATATCATTTGCTAAATATCTATTTAAACTTTCAGTAAGTGGTATTGTTTCTGTTTCTAAATTAAAATTAAAATTTTCCTTCATTTTCTGTAATGCATCTTGTACTGTGACTACATCAAATAATTTCATAATTAAAACCCCCTTCTAAATTTACATATTTTAAAATCTATATAAATTATACAAATTTTATTTACTATATAATTATTCACCTAAAATACACTCTTTTAACATTTTTATATCGTCGTGATCTAGTATATTTTTTTTAATTAAAAATCTACAAAAACCTAATTCTTCAAATTCATCGCTTTCATCATGTATTTTACTCTTTTTACTTGATTTTAGTTCATAGCTTTTATTATTAAACACTATATCTTCTGCTAATTTTTCAAAATCCTCTTCTTTATCAACTATACTAGCAAACATACAGCTATCCATTCCATAATGATTTGAGATGGAATCTAAATTTTGGGCTTCTTCTAATGAAAATCCTT
>NZ_JAXEWM010000219.1:0-2523 GCF_034113885.1 Intestinibacter sp. | reverse complement strand
GAATTGAAACCCAAATCTTTGGCAACAATGAGTGTAACTACCTAAGAAAAGTTAGATAAGGTACCTTCCCTTAGGGGAATTGAAACACAGTTGATTTTTTGTTTGTGTAAGTTGCCATAACATACCGTTAGATAAGGTACCTTCCCTTAGGGGAATTGAAACCTTCTAACATCTGTCAAGAGATTTTTAGCAGTTTTTTTAATTTTCTTTTAACTAAATTCCTTACAAAAATTCCATTTTTTTGCACACTAATTAAACAACCGAAAATCGCTTGATTTTTTGTCTTTCAACTCTATTTTCCTAGATATTAGGAATACACACTAATTTTCTGAATAAACTTCCTTTACTCTCGCATAATAAATTCTTAAAAACTTGTTCAAAGCTGCAATTTTATCAACTTTAATTGCTTTACCTTCTTTTATCTTTTTGTCTAAAAAATCATACACTGGATCACCCACAGGCTTTATGAATTTTAAACAAGTAATTATCTCATATCCTGTTTTTTTAAGCTGTGACGATCCTCTTTTAGATATTTTTCGATTCTGACTCTTTGCCGTCGTTTATTAATGTGCATATATAATGTTAGATAAAACATCTTCCTCTTAGCATGTTTAAAGCATCTATTATAGATTGCAATATATTTTTGTATAAAAAATGGAAAATAATTATGTACAAACAATCATCCTTTTTACACTTCTTAATTTCAATCTATAAATCTATTTTTTATAAATTCTCCTATTTTTAACACAAAAAAAGAACAGTACATATTCTAATACATACTACTCTTATAAAAATCATTCTCACAAACTACACTCTCTACCTAAATTTCCTCAACCTTAGGTAATATCCTAAACTCACCAAATTTCTCCAAATCCATATATCTAAAATTCTCCACATCGCCGATATACGTTTTAGATTTATAAAAATCCTTTATCTGCTTAACATCACAAAAATCCTTATTATAGCTTCTTTGCAAATAATCTCCTATATAATTCAAATAGCTCTTTTTATACTTAATCACATCTACCTTTTCATATTTTGGAGACAAGCTTTCGTCATACATATAATTTATTCCTTCAATATCCACTCCTAACATCTGCATCAACTTCTTTTCACTTATAGAATACCATGATTTCTCTGCTATCTTTTTAACCCTCTTTTTGATTATTGATTTGTTTGATTCTTAATTATATTTTATATCATTTTTTTGAAATATGCTTTTTATTTGTACATTTAATCTACTTAAATGCACTATTTTAAATTATTATGCTTAGAATAAAAAAAGGACACCGTACCATTTCTACCTCGTACCATGCCCTACAGAAATTATTCAATTTTTTCATATCGCTACCTCCTAAATTATTATTTTGAAATTACACTAAACCTATCAATTTAACTGTAGTTTTTATCATAGCCTCACCTCCCTAACAATAAATTAAAAACTAGCAGCAAGAACTAGAAGTCAAAGTACAGAAAATCTTCATCGGACAAAGTATGCATTTAATACCCATATTTTTCACCTCCAAAATCATTAAAAACTAAACTAATACAGAACTAGAATAATATTTTTAAAATTATCGTTAAAGCTTTCATCCTCTCACCCCCTTGAAAAAATCTCTAATTAAAATGCAATCGGACAACCTGATCGCTTAGAACAGAAAAGACACTTAGGACTCATAACTACACAACTCATGCTATCACCTCCTACAAATTGTTTAAAATTAATATACTTAGATTATACAGACTTAATCTAAAATCATCTTGTCAAAAAGTGTGCTATTTTGATTTTTTATTTAAATTTTTCTGATTTATTTCTTTTGTGATTTCCTTATGTATTTATAATACCAGTCCAAAATGGATTAATCCTATCAAAAAGTATGCCATTATATATTTTCCCAACCATTTTTTTAGTTATAATATTTAAAAGTCAGTTATATCAATATATCTAGGACTTTTTGGGCTTAAAATGTAAAAATACTATTTTGGTTGGTAAATATTAGATGTGATGTTGAAATATCAATGTTTCTTGTGATATACTAAAATAAAGAATGAGTATTTTACTAGTATTTAACAGTAACATGAGATGTATCGAAGCTATATTGTAACCTCTACGATTTGATTTTCTTTTACAATTTAACAGTAACATGAGATGTATCGAAGCCCAGTTTTTGGATGTTTTACTTCTATATCATAATAAATTTAACAGTAACATGAGATGTATCGAAGCCCAATCTCCATTTTGAAGTTAGATAGCTCTACATATATTTAACAGTAACATGAGATGTATCGAAGCGTTGATCTTCCCATCCTTTTATCTCCAGTAATAAGATATTTAACAGTAACATGAGATGTATCGAAGCTGGAGTATAGGAACATCAATAATTAATGATCCAAAATTTAACAGTAACATGAGATGTATCGAAGCTCGTGTTTGCTTTGTATTTCGAATGTGTATTCTCTAATTTAACAGTAACATGAGATGTATCGAAGCGAAGGAGTTATTGTAGCACTATAAGAAGTATT
>NZ_JAXEWM010000218.1:0-5534 GCF_034113885.1 Intestinibacter sp. | reverse complement strand
ATATGTGATTTTATAATTATTAACTTAGATAAGGTTTCTAGAAATAATGTAAAAGTTAAGGAAATAGCTGTAAAAGATATTATCAAAAATGAATTGAATTTCAAAGAGATATCTTTTACAGTTTCATCTTTAAGGATAGATTCTATTATAAGTGGCGTTTATAATTTATCTAGGACAGAAAGTGTAAAGTTAATAAAAGGTGAAAAAGTAAATATAGATTATGAAAAGATACTATCTCCATCTAAAGAAGTTAAATCTCAAAGCCTCGTATCAGTAAGAGGTCATGGAAGATTTATAGTTGAGATTGGAGACTTAACAAAAAAAGGTAGGATAAAAATAAAAGGAAAGATTTTTTTATAGGAGGTTAAAGCATGATAACTCCAATTGAGATACAAAATAAAGAATTTAGAAGATCTTTTAGAGGATATAATGAAGAGGAAGTAGACGAATTTTTAAAAATAGTTACAACAGATTTTGAAGCTATTTATAAAGAAAATATGGATCTTCAAGAAAAGATAAAATTGTATCAAGAACAAGTAAGCAGATATAAAAGCATAGAGGATACATTAAATGCGACATTGATTACAGCGCAAAGTGCGGCAGAGGATACTTGTCTTGCTGCCAATAAAAAGGCTAAGATAATAGTTGAGGAGGCTCAGCTTCAATCAAAACATATAATCGATGAAACAAATAATCGTGTATTAGAGATGAGAAAAGAATACGATAATTTAGTAAAGGAATTTAAAATCTTCAGAAATAGATTTAAATCATTGATAGAGGATGAAATGGAAAATATCGATGAAATTTTTTCTGATGTAGATGAAAATTGTCAAATTCCTTTTAGAGAATGTAATTATATAAAAGAGGATATGGATGATACAGCTGAGCTATTTACTCGAGAAGTTATTGCAGATCAAGAAGTCCGTGGTGAAATAGATATAGAGGATACAGAAGAAGCAGATAAAAATAATACTGAGTTATCAAAAAACAATTAAAATTTCAATTAAATGTATAAAAAAATAAATATTAGTAATAATATAAATACAATATGCAATAATAAAATATATTGATTATGTTTTTTGTTGACGAATAAAGTTAATTATTGTATAATTATCAAGTATAATTGAAGAACAGAAAAGCTATGATAGAGAGAGTAGACTTTTAAATAATTTACAGAGAGTTGGATTAGGTGGAAGCCAATATTTATGAGAAAGTTGAAGATCACTCTGGAGCTGTAAGCTGAAAGATTTTGTCTATTAAGCCGAGCCGGTTAGTGCCGTTAAACTATAGAGTGTTACATATTTATTTTAATATGTAGAATTAGGGTGGTAACGCGATTATAACTCGTCCCTTTGTAAGGGAGGAGTTTTTTTATTTGGTAATAATTAAACATTAAGGTAACAATTATAAAAATTATATTTTTAGACTTTTTAATTAATATGTAAAAGTTAAATTTATAACTTATATGTATATTTTAATTGAGAAATTAAGAAAAGTGAGTAAATAATATCAAATCAAAAAAGAAAGGGTGATATTATGGCTAAATTTAAGCCTCTTGTTGATTCTTCTGTCAAAGATGCTGAAGCAGAAGTGTCAAAATATTGGAAAGATATAAACATATTAGAAAAAACATTAGAAAAAGGTGTCAACGATCCAAGTTATGTATTCTATGAAGGACCTCCAACAGCTAATGGAAACCCAGGTATACACCATGTTGTAGCTAGAACATTAAAAGACTGGGTTTGTAGATACAAAACTATGAGCGGTTACCAAGTTCAAAGAAAAGCTGGATGGGATACTCACGGTCTACCTGTAGAATTACAAGTTGAAAAAGAATTAGGGCTTACAAACAAACAACAAATAGAAGAATATGGTATAAAAGAATTCAACCAAAAATGTAGAGAGTCAGTTTTCTCTTATGAAGCAAAATGGAGAAATATGACTGAAAGAATGGCATATGAAGTTGACTTAGACAACCCATATATAACTCTAGACAACAATTATATAGAATCAGTTTGGTGGATATTAGACAAATTCAATAAAGAAGGGTATTTATACGAAGGACATAAAATAGTTCCTTACTGCCCAAGATGTGGAACTGGTCTTGCTTCACACGAAGTTGCTCAAGGGTACAAAGAAATAAAAACTAACACAGTTATCTGTAAATTCAAGAAAAAGGATGCTGAAAATGAATATTTCCTAGCATGGACAACTACTCCTTGGACTTTACCATCAAATGTGTCATTAACAGTAAATCCGGAAGTAGACTACTTAAAAGTTTCTAAAGATGGCGAAGTATACTATGTATGCCAAGATTTAGCAAATAAGGTATTAGGTGAAGGTACTTATGAAGTACTTGAAACAATGAAAGGTAAAGATTTAGAATATATCGAATACGAACAATTAATGCCTTTCGTTGATGTAGATAAAAAAGCATTTTATGTAACTTGCATGGATTATGTAACTACAGAAGATGGTACTGGTATAGTTCATACTGCACCAGCATTTGGTGAAGACGACTACAATTGCGGTAGAAAATATAGTTTACCAGTTGTGCAACCAGTTGATACAACTGGTAAATTTACAGCTACTCCATGGGAAGGTCGCTTCGTAATGGAAGATGGACTAGACGTTGAAATAATTAAATGGTTAGCTAAAGAAGGCAAATTATTCTCTAAAGAAAAAATAGCTCATAACTATCCACACTGCTGGAGATGTGGTACTCCACTTGTATATTATGCAAACCCAAGCTGGTATATAGAAATGACTAAATTTAGAGATCAATTAGTTGCAAATAACAACACAGTAAATTGGTATCCTAAATTTGTAGGTGAAGGTAGATTTGGAAACTGGCTAGAAAACGTAAAAGACTGGGCAGTATCTAGAACTAGATATTGGGGTACTCCACTTAACGTATGGAGATGTGAATGTGGACATACTGAATCAATAGGATCTAGAGCAGAGCTTGCAGAAAAAGCTATAGAAAAAATAGATCCAGCTACAGTAGAATTGCATAGACCATATGTAGATGAAATACATTTAACTTGTCCAGAATGTGGTAAACCAATGACAAGAGTAAAAGAAGTTATAGACTGCTGGTTCGACAGTGGTGCTATGCCATTTGCTCAACATCATTACCCATTTGAAAACAAAGAAAAATTCGAAAGATTATTCCCAGCAGATTATATCTGTGAAGGTATAGATCAAACTAGAGGATGGTTCTACTCATTACTTGCAATATCGACTTTCGTAATGGGTAAAGCACCTTACAAAAACGTACTTGTTAACGACTTAGTTCTTGACAAAAACGGTAAAAAGATGAGTAAATCAAAAGGAAATACAGTAAATCCATTTGAATTATTCGATAAATACGGAGCAGATGCTTTAAGATGGTACTTACTATACGTATCACCACCATGGACTCCAATCAGATTTGACGAAGCTGGACTTAGAGAAATACAAAGTAAGTTCTTAGGAACTATGAAAAACGTATATAACTTCTTCACATTATATGCAAATACAGACGACATAGATCCAAAAGATTTCTTTGTTGAATACAAAGATAGACCAGAACTTGACAGATGGATATTATCTAAATACAACAGCTTAGTAAAAGAAACTGTAGAAAATCTAGAAATATTCGAAGTCAACAGAGTAATAAGAAATATACAAGCTTTCATAAACGATGATTTATCTAACTGGTATATAAGAAGATCTAGAAGACGTTTCTGGGCTACAGAATTAACAGAAGACAAAAAAGCAGTTTACAACACTACTTATGAATTATTAACTGGATTATGCAGATTAATAGCTCCATTTGCTCCATACATGTCAGAAGAAATGTACAGAGATTTAACAGGTGAAGTATCAGTACACTTAGCTAGCTATCCAAAATGCGATGAAAGTTTAATCGATGCTAAGCTTGAAGAAAAAATGGAATTAACTAAGGCTTTAGTTGCTCTAGGTAGAGCTTCAAGAGAAGAAAGCAAAATAAAAGTTCGTCAACCAGTATCAAAAGTATTAGTTGATGGTAAATACGAAGAATTAATAAGTGATGTTGTAGACCTTATAAAAGAAGAATTAAACGTAAAAGAAGTAGTATTTGCTAAGAACCTAGAAGAATATATGAACTTCAGCTTAAAACCAAACTTCAAGGTATTAGGACCAGTTTTAGGTTCTAAGATGAAACTATTTGCAGGTGCATTAACTAAGCTAGATGCAAATGAAGTAGTTCCTAAATTAGAAGCAGGCGAAAAAGTAGCTGTTGATTTAGATGGTGAAGCATTTGAATTTGATAAAGATCAAGTTTTAATAAACATAGCTTCTAAAGCAGGTTTCGATGTTGCTATGGAAAATAATATATTCGTTATATTAGACACTAATTTAACTGAAGAGCTTGTAAATGAAGGATATGCAAGAGAATTCATATCTAAGGTTCAACAAATAAGAAAAGCAAGCAACTTCGAAGTTCTAGACAATATAGATATAGAATTCAATGCTGATGATGAAATAGCTAAAGCAGTTGAAATATTCGCAGACTATATCAAGACAGAAACATTAGCAGTTGAAATAAAAGCAGTTGATGTAACTGACTTTGAAAAATACGACTTAAATGGTCATGAAACAGGAATAAAAGTAACTAAAAAATAATATACTTAGAAAAACTATAGTATAAAAGTATAAAAGGAACTAATTTGATGTTTATTTCAAATTAGTTCCCTTTTTATTTTAGCTTGTCGATTAAGAATCTAGATATTTCTCCATAAGGAAGTTTTTCTGTTTTTAATAGACTTTGCACTACTAATCCATCTACAATAGAAATCAGTAAAAATGATATAGGATATGAATCGTCCTTAAATCTAGTTGCTCTTTGAATTTCTAATTCCAATGCCTTTCGCCATTCAATATATTTAATTTTAAATCTCTCTTTAAGTACTTCGTTGCCTGTGATTGCCTCGCAAATTAAATACATATGTATTCTTCCGTGATTTTCTATATCAGATATTTTATTTAATACAACAGATATAAACTCTTCTGTAGTTGAATGGAAACCTGCGTTTTGTAGACATTCAATTAGCGCATGAGTTATTACTTTTAAGTGCATTTCTGCCATATCGCAAATTATATCGTCTTTACTAGAGTAGTGATAGTATAACGTTCCTTTGCTAATACCTACTTCTTTGGCTATATCTGCAAGACTAGTGTTTTTTATACCTTTTTTAGCCATTAATTTTGTAGATGTCGCCAAGATAGTTTCTTTCATATTATTTGGTTTCATAGCTTATAACCTTTCTATTTTAATTATATATCAAGAAAATAAATTTATTTAAATTATAATAGTAGATTAAAATAAAGTCAAATTTAGAGGATGGATATATAATCAAATATATTGACTTTTAATAGATAAAGGAATAAAATAATATTAGAAATCGGTCGTTTGACCGACTGAAAAAATAATTATATACAAGTGAGGAATAAAAATGGATAAAATTAAATTAGTAACTGATGGTTCTTGTGATCTTTCAGAAGAAGTT
>NZ_JAXEWM010000217.1:0-51283 GCF_034113885.1 Intestinibacter sp. | reverse complement strand
GTTAGATTATGTTAATATTGTGATATTTTGGGTTAATATACTTATAGAAGATTTATAGCTCAGGATATATAATTGAATTAACAAAAGGCAAGAAAATAAAAAATGAAAAATAAATAAATTAAAAATTTCAGGAGGCAGTGGATATGGAAAAATTATTTAGAAACGATATGGATAACAAAATGTTTAGAGATTTAGTATTATCATTTACAGTATGCTTTACTTATGTAACATACAGCAATTTAGTAGCAGGTATGACAAACGGAATCATAATTTCAATGGCAGCAGCTGGATTCTTCACTTTAGTAAGTGAAATAGTTAGAAACTTAGTAGAAGTAGACTTAGAAATCAAAAAATCACTTTCAAAAGAAGAAGTTGCTAGAAAATATCAAATGAGATTAGTATTAAGAGATTCAGTAGTAGCATTCGTATTAGCTTATGGATTCATGACTAGCTCATTAGTAGTAGGAACTTTAACATTAGGAACTGCAGCAGCTTACATAGTAGCAGCATTAGTACCAGCATTAGTAGTAGCAATGTTAAGCAAAGAAATGAGAGTACCATTCTTAGCAGAATACAAAGAACATGATGTAGTTGTTAGACAATTTAACGTATTAAGAGCAGCATAGTAATTAGATCGAAGAAAATCATTGAAAATACCATAGATATAAAAAGGCTTCATACAAGGGACGGATTTTGTATGAAGTCTTTTTTTATTAAACCTACATTAAATAAAATCTATCAATTCTGCTTTTTTCTCTTCATATTCTTCTTTTGTGATGGCTCCAGCATCAACAAGTTGTTTTAAACGTAATAATCTTTCAGACGCAGCCTGACTATCTTCTGGTGAAGTAGATTTTTTATATCTAGTATTTTCCATAGATTCTACTAATCTATCTAAAGCTGCATACATACCATTTACTGTACCCCAAGCTCTACGAACATTATTTGGATCTAAAATTCTTGCATGTTTTGAAAGCATATTTTGTTGAAGTCTCCAACCTTTAAATTCTGCTAAGTCATTCCAAAAAAACTCTCCACCCATTGTAGGTGTAGGTATATTTGGCATAGATAATTCTTTATTTAAAAAATCAATCGCCTTATCTGCATTTTTTTCAATTAATTTTAAACCTAATAATCCTTTGTTATTCATAACTATTTTCCCTCCATACTATTTGAACTCTCTATAAGATAATTTTATCCGTATATTATAGTAATATCAATCAATTTCATTGTTTTAATTTTAGAGATATCACTATATATGGTAAATAACTGCTATGGTATATGTAAGAGTTTATATCAATAATAAAAATTATAGATTAAATATAATGAAAATTTTTAGATTTTCAAGTCTATATATCATAAATTCTTAAAAAAATATTTGGTAATTTTTATAAAATCCAGTTGCAAAACCTACTACCTTGCAATACAATATAGATATACCTTGTAAAACAAGGTAGCATAAGGAGGCAAAAAATGATAACGACACAAATGCTAAAAGGCGTTTTAGAAGGATGTATTTTACAAATTATAAGCGAGCAAGAAACTTACGGCTATGAAATTTCACAGAAGCTATCGGAGTACGGACTAGGTGAGGTTTCAGAAGGAACGATATACCCTTTGATGCTGAGACTTCAGAAAAATAATTTAGTAAGCTCGACATTGAAAGCATCTAGCAGCGGACCAAAAAGAAAGTATTTTACTTTGACTGAGAAAGGTCAGCAGGAATTAGCGCAGTTTAAAGAAAATTGGATAGATCTTTTTACATCAGTAAATAAATTGATGGGAGGAATTGGAAATGAATAAAAAGACTAAGGAAATTTTGAAGGCAAATAACGAACGTGAAGAGTTGATAAATGAAGAAAATGATAAGGTACTTACAGATATGATTTGTTATTTGAGAGGATCTAATATTTCTGAATATGAACAGGAATTGGTAAGGGCTGATATAATCGAAATGGTGTTAGATGCACAGGAAAGAGGAGAGAATATAAATAGCGTATTTGGAGGAAATTGCAAAGAAATTTGTGACAATATAATAGCTGAATTGCCACCAAAAACAATGAAGCAAAAGATATTAGAAGGCATAAATACAGCTCTTATGTGTATATGGATTATTGGTGCTATTTATGTGATAAAGCAAGTAATAGTGTGTATGGTTATAGAACCTAGAAACTTTGTATTTACACTATCTACAGGTGATATATTAAATGCGCTACTTATTATAATTGCTTCAGTAGCGATTGTGAAATATATATGTAGAAATTCGTTTGACTCAGATGAAAACACAGAGAAAAAATCTATAATGAATAATAAAATCTTGGGATTTATAGTTACTTGGGTAGCGATAATGGCTGCACTATTAATATTCATAGGAATTTCTCATATACTAAGTAAAAGTATTTTAACAATACCATTATATATGGCAGTTATATTTACAGCGATAGTCTTTATAGCTGAACGAATTATGGATAGACTTATTTAGTTTAAAAAGCTCTTTCAATTTTAATTATTGGAAGGGCTTTTAATTATTTAAAATAAAGTACATAATAAGAAGGTAAAATTAATTTGTATGGTTTAAAATCGAAGCGTTTTATTGTGCGATTATTGAGAAATAGCAAAAATTAGTATATACTAGTTGTTTAAGGAAAAATATATAAATTATAGTGAATGGGTGATAGAAATGGTAAATATACAAGACCTTCTTTTTATATTTACACAAGGTTTTTCAGGGGCTGTAGCAGGATATATAACTAATAAATATGCTGTAAATATGATTTTCAAAGAGTACACTCCTTTAAAAATCGGTGGTGCGGTTAAAAAGAATAAGGTGAAATTTATAGAAGAGGTAAGTGAATTAGTTGAAAAGGACATAATAAACTCACAGACTTTGAGAGGATCTATAGAAAGCGAGGACTTCGCACGTGTTATAGATGCTGCATGTGTGGATTTTATGACTAATTCATTGAACGATGCATTTAAGGGTGTGAAAATTAAGCATATCCCAGCTATAAGTAATAGTGGTGAGCAATGTGTTACTTTTATTGAACAAAATTTACAAGAGGAATTACCTAAATTAATAGATAATTTATCTAATAAAATAGAAATAAAAAATATACTACAAAAGGATCAATTAGATAATATCAGCACTAATATAGTTGAATTGATTTTAGATGTTTTAGAGACAGATAATAAGCTAGAGGAATTTTTAGCGTGCTTATACGATGAAAATAAGGAGATTACTTTCGGTGAAATTTTGAGCGATGAGGCTAGCGTGAATTTGAATGAAGGTATTTCAAATATCTTAAATAATTCTATAAACGATATAATCGACGATGAACAACAATGCATGGAATTATTAGAAAAGGTTTATGAATTGCTAGATTTAACATCAGTTATATCTAAGCTACAAACAAACTTAGGTCAAAAGACTTTACTAGATATATTAGGTGAAGAAGGGCTAAAAAATATAAATGCTCTATTATTTGAACATATAAAGATTCTGGCAAAGGACGATGCTAATAGGGATAGATTAAAAGAAATCATATCAGAATTATTAGTAGTAGCTAGAGATATGGATGTGACTTTATTCGAGATACTTCCAGAGGAATTAGCAAATTCAATAGTAAGCTATATCAAGGATATTATTCCAGAGCTAGCTCCTCATATATCTAATTGGCTATATGAAAATAAGGATAAAATAGACACTGTAATAAACAGTGCAGTTGGAGAAACTGTAGATAAAATTGAAGATGAATCTATAAAGGGAATGATCGAGAAATTCGCAGGTATGTTATCTTCAATATCTCAAACTCTAAAGGTTGTAGATAGAGCTTCAGATATGGTTATGAATTACGAATTAACTCCAGAAGCTAGCAACAAGATATACCTAGCTATAATGAAGTTTTTAGAAGATACAAATATTGGGGATATAGTTAAATTCTTAGAGGATAAACTAGATATAAGTGAAGAAGTCATTTGTGATAAATTAATAGATTTATTTGAAGTAAATGGAGATATCTTAATAGAAAAAATAATTTCAAGCTTCAAGGAAAGACAAATTTCAGAGCTTGTAAAAATAGATTTAGAGCCATTATTTAAATCAAAGGCTATACCATGGATATATAAATTTATAAAATCAAATAAAGATAAGATAAATATATATCTACATGGAGCTGTGGATAATAAGGTTAAACAAATATTATCTAATAAAATAGAAGATATGATTTCTGTGGATAAGATAACTTTACTATCTAAGAAATTGCCAAAAATAATCTCTAAATATATAGTTAATAACAAAAATGCATGTAAGTCGTATATTGAAAAACTAGTTATTAACTGTCTAGATAGCGTAGATTTTGAAAGTATTATATTAAACAACAAAGAAAAGCTAATGCTGTTAATTTGCAATAAATTCACAGATTTAAAACAATTCATATTCGATGAATTAAAGGACAAAGAAATAGACGATGTCTTAGACATGATTAAAGATAAAGAAGGCTTAGGTTTATCTTTAAGTGAAAAACTACACAAGGGCTTGGTGAACAATGTAGAACAAGTTGTAGACAACAATGTAAAAAGAATTATCTACAATAACTTAATCAAGCTGAACGAAGATGAAATATGCGATATAGCACAAAGCTTTATGGGTAAACAGCTTAAACCATTATCTTACTTCGGTGCATTACTGGGAACTGTAGCTGGATTGATATTTGCATTTGCTATAAAGGGTACAATCAACAGCTTTGGATTCTACAATGGATATCAAAATATCATAATGGCATGCGTGCTTATGGGATTAGTAGGTATATTGACAAATGTAATAGCATTGTGGATGATATTCCATCCATATAAGAAGAATGAATTTGTAGCTAAGATACCTGTGTTTAAAATTTTTGCCCAAGGATATATTCCAGCCCACAAGGATGGATTTGCTAGCGGAATGGCTTATTTTATAGACAACGAGCTTTTAAAGGGCAAGAGAGTAGAAAGTTTATTTAACTCTAAAAAGGATAAATTCTCAGAAACTATATTTAACTGGGTATCTAATAATAACTTTAAGGTATTAGTGGGTATAGCAGGTGAAAAGAAGGATAAGATAAGCAAATTTTTATATGAGTTTATTATAGATAAATGTACTCAAAATAAAGCTAGTATAGCAAAATCTTTATCTAAGACAGTAGAAAATATAGAAGTGAGTGGAGTATTGACAAAGGAAAGAGCTTTAAGTGCTTCACAAAGCTTTTTATCTAACTTAGACAGATTTGATGATGCGATTATAAAATTTGCACAAACTAAAATAGATAAGCAACAAAAATTAAATGATTTACTACCTCAAGCTTTAGTAGAATCTATAAACGATGATATAAATAAATCAGTAGATGATAGTGTAAAATCTACATTAGACAAAATGCTTAAAGAAGAAGTAGTGAGAGCTCTAATTTTAAGCAAAGAAGATATTTATAAAGCTGCCACAGTTAAGACTATTGACCAGCTTGTAGGATATGAAAATATATCTAAGGTTAAATCAGCAATTGAAAATAATTTAAACAGCTATATAATTAAAAATCTACCAAATGTATTAGAAAATTCACTAGATAAATTCTTACAAAACCAATTATCAGAGGATAAAAGTATAGCTGAAATTTTCGGTGGCAAGATAAAAGTAACATTAGATAAAAATCTATATTCTATTACATCAGCGCTATTATCTAAAATATGTGATTATGTTCAAGAAAATAAAGAACAAGTAATCAGCTTAGTTGTAGGCTTAATTAAAGGTCAGCTTAATTTCCTTATAAAAATGGCGTATGACTTCATCAACGGAGACCGTTTAGTGGGGCTTGTAGTTGAAAATATTATAGATACAAAATTAGAAGGCTTTTTAAATGAAACTACTTATTCAACAATAAAGACAATATCTATTTGTACTAATTCTGTAGTATATCCTACTACTATGGGTGACTTAGGATTAGACAGCGAACAAATAAATACGAGTGTAGTTGTAGAAGCACTAGTCGATGATGTAAAAGAAAACGAAGCTATATTCGATAATGTAAATCAAATAACATTATCAGCAATTGATGAATTTAAGAATGTAAAAGTATCTGATATAGTTCAAGGCACAAATATAGAAGCATTAGAAGGCGTATACAATTTATTTGAACAAGAAGTAGTGTTAGTTATAAATAATATAAGTACTAACTACAGTGATAATGTAGAAAATATAAATAATTTTATGAACACTTATATAAGCGACAATATAACTGCCAAAGTATTAGATCAAAAACTAGACAGTATATTAGATGTAGACGATGTAATATCAGTAGCTGTTAAATCTATATTAGATAAGCTTAATCAAAGCACTAAGAGCAGAGAATTACTTTTACAATCAGTTGAATATATTTACGACAATAAAATTGCAAGCATGAAGGCAAATGATCTAATAGGACAAGAGCTTTTAGTTTCAGGATTAGAGGAGGCTCTAGATAGACTATTTAAAGATTTAGATTTCAACGAAAACAACCAATATATAGTAGATAAAATTGTTTCTAATTGCATAGAAAGTGAATTTAAGTTTATAGATATAGCTACTAAGGAATATATAGTTAAAAATGTTATAGATGCATTATTGACTACAGGTATAGGATTCACAGTAGATGCTATGAAGGCGCTTAAGCTGAAAGAAATAACTACAGAACAAGTAGAAATAATGGACCCAAGAGAAATCCATATGCTATTTAAATCATTTGCAGGCGACTTCTTCGTAAAATTATATCTATACGGCTCAATGGGTGCGGTATTTGGTATAAACATATATCTATCAATTATATTAGGTATAGCAGATTTATTTTACAGTAATAAAATAGATAAAAAGGAAATAAGTGCTGAAAATATTTTTAAAGAATAAAATCGAAAAAACTCCTAACTCTATAACTAGAGGAGGAGTTTTTTTATGAAAAAATTAACTGCAATCATAATTTTAATAACAGGAATTTTAATGATATCTGTACTTAATTTTGCACAGGTCAGAGAAGTTTTTGAACTAAATATCAAAGATGCATCGGTAGATACAAAGGTAATAAACAAGGACAATAAATTTATCGAAGCAAATCTAAAAATTCCAGTATTGATAATAAGCAATAAACAAATGCAAAGTGCTATAAATAAAAAAATAGAGTCAGATATAATTGAATTTTATAACAAATCATTTAAAGAGGCACAGAGTTATTTCAATGATTTTCCAGAACAAGAAAATCAATTTGCTATAAGCTCTGATTTTGAAGTTAAAAAAAATACAGATAAGGTTTTTAGCATACTTATTAAATACTATATTTATAGCGGAGGCGCACATGGTATTTATGAGTATGTTCCTTATAATATAGATTTGACTTCGGGAAAGGTGTTTATATTAAAGGATATTTTTAAAGAAAATTCAAAATATCAAGAGGTAATAAATGAAGAAATAAGAAAGCAAATAAGAGATTTAAATGTAAAAAACAATTTGCCAGAAGATAGCACGCAATTGTACAGCTTTAATGGTATAAAAGAAGCTGAGAAATTTTATTTAGAGGATGATAAAATAGTAGTATTTTTTAATTTATATGATATTGCTCCATATGTAGCTGGGATACCTGAGTTTTCGATAGGTAGAGATGTTGTAGAAAATATTATGAGTCCAAACTATGTAGATACAATTTTTAGTACTCCAATAACTAATAAATTATCGTATAGATAAAATTATTGAAAAATAAATAGATGTATCTTAGCTAATATAATAATTTTAGTTAAGGTACATCTATTTTAATGTTAAATTAAAGGATTTAAAGAGGCAATCTTAGTAACAGCCACATAAACCCTAGATATTTCATACCAAGTTTTAAAATCGACAACGCCAGTCTGAGGTAATCCAAATATTTTTTGGAAGGTTCTAACTGCTTCAGCTGTTTGCTCGCCGAAAATTCCGTCTTCGACAACCTTTGGCACTGCAGGATATGAATTTGAGATAGCATTTAATTGATTTTGGATAGTTCTAACATAAGAGCCCTCTGAGCCGACCTGTAGTGAAGTGCCAGGATATGAAACTGGAACTCCAGATACAATTTGAGCATTGGCAAATACTATATTATCGCCGTAAAAATATTTTAAAATATCCTCATAATTATATCCCTGATCTCCCAAGTCCTTACTTCCCCACTGAGTCATCTGATCAGGACATTGAACTCTGACACCATCACAATACTGTGCTAAAAGTGGCTGTCTAGAGGTAGGAGGTCTTCTTATAAAGGTATTGAATACTGAGTCTACAACAACAGATATTTCATCGAAAATATTTCGATTGTGTATATATTTGTGATCGTAGTTAGTTGTAGATGTAATCGTAAAATTAAACCCTTTATTTCTATACCACTCAGTAAAAACTCTATTCAATGTAAATGAAATAATTGCGATAACATTGGCAAAAATAGTTTGCTCTGGCCACGTTGAGTATATTTCAGAAGATGCCACGTTTTTTATATAAGTTTTAAATGGAACCCAAAAATTTTCAGCAGATGTATCCTCAGGCAATCCATCGTGAACGACTATAAATTCTGGTACTACAGGATTATCTAAAACAACAAAGCCAGTTGGTGCAGGAATTGGCTTTAAGCTGTCTTCTGGTATTTTAGGCGGATAATCGCCCCACAAGGTATGAGGACCTATATCGTAAATTATCTCGTTTTGTCTTTTATAAGAGAGTCTACTTCTTTCTCTTGGTCGCATTGGAATCGACTGTCTCGCATTTACAACAGGTAAAAGCTGTGTTCCGTCTATTATAATGGTTTCATATCCGTCCTTTATCGCTTCTACGATGTAATCTTTATATGGCTTTACGTCTGATGGCTGTAGGGAATAAGCTAAGTCTGGTGCTGATAGAGGAAGATTACTTATTTGACCGGAGTTATCTGTTTTTAAATTTTGATATACAGTAGAAGAGGCTGAGCCATCTTCATTTTGTCCGTAAATATTTATAGTCACGTTCTCCATCGGAGCATTAGTAGTAGAATCGATAACGTTTACTGTTAAATAACCGTCTTGCATTTAATCACCTTCTTTTTTAGATTGGCAATATATTGTGCTTATATATCGCTAGTTATTTGTTGATAATTCTATTATTTATTTTATGAATAGAGTCAGTTTTTTGTGAAAAGATATTTGATAGGAATTAATTTAAAGAAGGGAAATAAATTGTATGCTGACTTTTTTATTGATTTTTTTACCTGTGATTTGTTTTATACTGTGGATTTATTATAAGGATAAGTACAACAAGGAGAGCATTCATGTACTTTTAAAGTATTTTATTTTTGGAATAATAATTAGTTTTTTTGCCATAATTATAGAAAAGTTTTTAATAGGAAAAAATATATTTATAGATGAGACGAAGTTGATATATACTGCGTTTATAGTTGCAGGCTGTACAGAAGAAATATTGAAGGGGATTGTATTGACTTTTTTCACAAAGAGAGAAAAGTCCTACGATGAGAAGCTAGATGGGATAATATATTCTGTTTTTTTATCGCTAGGATTTGCTACTATCGAGAATGTAATTTATGTAAGTTACGAAAAAGTATTTTCATTATTTGAGATAGCATTTGTTAGGGCATGTATATCTATTCCTGCACATATTATGTTTGCGATTACTATGGGATATTATCTATCGAAATATAAGTTTGAAAAAAATAAGGTCAAGAGAAGACAGGATTTATTTTTAACTTTTTTGATTCCAATATTGCTTCACGGTATTTTTGATTTTATATTGATGATAGAATATAGATGGACTATTATAGTTTTTATACTATATATAATAATTTTAGCTAAAGTAAATTTAAATAAACTTAATAAATATATGTTATATTCAAAGAAGCGATTTTTTGATAGACTAAAACATAGAAGATAATTAAAATTTATTGTTAAATATATCCGAAATAGTGTTAAAATTAAAAAAGCCATAAAGTACGAGAATATAAAATATTAGCGAGAATAAAATATATAGAAAGGAAAAATAATTTGATTAATTTACCAGAGAAATTTTTAGAAGATGTAAAGGTCGTATTAAAGGATGAATACGAAGAATTTATAAATAGCTATAACGAAAAGAGGACAACAGGTCTTAGACTAAATATTATGAAGATGTCTGAGGAAAAATTAAAGGATTTAAATTTATTTGAATTAGAAGAGATTCCTTGGGCAAAAGGAGGATTTTATTACGATGAAGATAGCTGTAGACCAGGTAAAAGCCCTCTTCACGAAGCGGGTGCATACTATTTACAGGAGCCATCAGCTATGAGTGTAGTTCCAAAGCTCGATATACAAAAAGGGGACAAGGTATTAGATATGTGTGCAGCCCCAGGAGGAAAATCTACATATATATTATCTCAATTGGATGATACAGGAATTTTAGTATCAAACGAGATAAACCCAATTAGAATAAAGGCGCTGGGAGAAAATCTAGAGAGATTTGGCGCTAGAAATTGTATAATAACAAATACAGATTCTACAAAGCTCAGAAAGGTATTTACTGGATACTTTGATAAAATGGTAATAGATGCACCTTGTTCAGGCGAAGGTATGTTTAGAAAGGATCCAGTTGCAATAGAGGATTGGAGCTACAGTAAGGTTCTAGAATGTCAATCTATCCAAAAGGAAATAATAAGAGATGGATATAAAATGCTTAAAAAGGGCGGAATTTTAGTATACTCCACTTGTACATTTTCAACAGAGGAAAATGAAGATGTAATAGATGAATTTATAGAAGAAACTGAAGGTGCAGTTCTGATAACAAAGGAGAGATTATGGCCTCATAAAATAAAGGGAGAGGGTCACTTTGTTGCTAAAATTCAAAAATTAGATGATGAAGACTGTAGAGTCAAGGAAATGAAAATAAAAAAATTAAACAACGAGCTTAAAGAATATAAAAGCTTTGAAAAAAAATTCCTAAACGTAGATTTTGATAATAAATACATGCTCAGAGGAGAAAATCTATATTTACTTCCAGATCAATGCCCAAACCTAGATAAAATAAAGGTCTTGAGATATGGTCTTCATTTAGGTGTACTAAAGAAAAATCGATTTGAGCCTTCGCATGCATTATCACATTACTTAAAATTAGACCAAATAAAAAATATACAAAATTTCAACTTAGATGATAAAGAGGTATTTGATTACTTAAGAGGTAATGTAATAAATACAGGTCAGAGTCGAGGTTGGGTTGTTGTAGCTGTTGAAGGAATACCTTTAGGATGGGGTAAGGAATCAAATGGAGTACTAAAAAACCACTATCCAAAGGGGTTAAGGATAAATTATTAAAAATCAACTAAACTAATAAATAGGAGATGGTATTATGAGTAAAAAAGAAGTCAATCAACAAGAAAATAAAAGCTTAAAAAGCAGTATAATCGAATGGATAAAAGTTTTTGGACTTGCTATTATATTAGCATTTGTAATAACTTTATTTATAAAACCTACTTTAGTTAGAGGTGATTCTATGGTTCCTACACTTCATGAAAATGACTACTTAATAATAAATAGAATTGGATATAAAATAGGACAACCAGAAAATGGAGATGTCATAGTATTTAAATCTGATTTAGAACAAGAAGACGGTTCAAATAAGGACTTAGTTAAGAGAGTTATTGGAGTTGAAGGTGACGAGGTTTTAATAACAGGAGGACAAGTTTTTGTAAATGGGAATTTACTAGACGAGCCATATCTAGAAACTGGAATGTACACTGAAGGAGAAATAGATTTAGTAGTTCCAGAAGGCAAACTGTTTGTATTAGGCGATAATAGAGAGGTTAGCTTAGACAGTAGATACGATAAAGTAGGTTTAGTAGATGTAAGTGATGTAGAAGGAAAGGTTTTTGTAAGATTATATCCTTTTAATGACATAAGTCTTATAGATTAATTAGGTACATAAATAGGTGAATGTGAATAATAAATAATATAAGAAAATCTATATTTTAGAATAAAGATTTTTGCAAAAAGGAGTATGGCTATGATTAATTTAAATGTTAATGGGCAGATAAAGAAATACGAAGTAGAAGATCCATCAAAGGGAATTAGATTATCAGATATAGCTAAGGATTTTGAAACGGAACACTCAGGATATATTTCTCTAGCTATAGTAGATAACGAGTTAAAGGAATTAACTACTTATATAAATCAAGACAGTACTATAAAATTTTTAGATACAAAAACACCAGATGGACTTAGAGTGTACACTAGAACGCTAAATCTTATTTTTATTATGGCATGTAAATGCTTGTTCAAGGACAGCAGAGTTGTAATAGAGCACTCGTTATCTAAAGGAGTGTATTGTGAAATACATCTAAATAGAGAGCTTACAGATGAAGATATTTCTAATATAAAACAAAAAATGGATAAAATTATATCAAAAGATTATCCTATAGAAAAGACGTTATATACGAAAAAGGAAGCCATAAAAATATTTGAAGATATGGGATTATATGAAAAGGCTGAATTGATTAAGTACAAGGAAAAGGACACTGTAAAAATCTATAGATGTAATACTTATCTAGATCATTTTTATGGATATATGATGCCTTCAACTGGATATATAAAAACCTATGATTTATTTAAATATCAAGATGGTGTAATTTTAATGGCGGCAAGTGAGGATAATAAACAAATACCTAAAAAATTTGTCCCTCAGCCAAAGCTTGCAAATATATACAAGGAAGCAGAAAATTGGTCTGATTTAATGGGTGTAGATAAAGTATTATCTCTAAATAAAATAATAGAAGAAAAAAAATACGGAGAGATAATAAGAATTGTTGAAGCCTTACATGAAAAAAAGATAGGACAAATTGCCGATATAATAAAACAAGAAAACAAAAGAATAATCCTAATAGCTGCACCGTCTTCATCAGGCAAGACAAGTTTTGCGACAAGATTATGTATTCATCTAAAGGTTAATAATTTAAATCCAATATCTATTTCATTAGATGACTATTTTATAGACAGAGATAAGACACCGTTAGATGAATTTGGAAAACCTGATTATGAATCTATATATGCTATAGATTTGGATAGATTTAATAGGGATTTAAGTGATTTACTAGAAGGTAAAGAGGTTCAGCTTCCTAAGTACAATTTTATGACAGGTAAAAGCGAACAAGGAAAGGTTCTAAAAATAGATAAAAATCAACCTATAATATTAGAAGGTATTCATGGATTGAATCCATTGCTTACATCTTCAATACCAGACAGTGAAAAATTTAAAATTTATTTAAGTGTATTAACACAAGTAAATTTAGATGACCATAATAGAATTCCGACTACAGATTTGAGATTGATAAGAAGAATTGTCAGAGATAATCAGTTTAGAGGTCATACTGCAGAGATGACAATAAAGGGATGGCCTTCTGTAAGAAGAGGAGAAGAAAAAAACATATTCCCTTACCAAGAGGAGGCTGATTTGATGTTTAATACAGCTTGTGTATATGAGCTAGCTTTATTGAAAACATATGTAAAACCTCTATTAGAAAAGATAGATAAATATAGTGAAGCTTATATAGAAGCTAAAAGACTTCTAAAATTCTTACAGTATTTTGTAGAATTAGATGATTTATCTGATATACCTCCTACAGCAATAATTAGAGAATTTGTAGGTGGAAGTAAAATAGTAGATTAATTAAAACTATATACATTGTAAAATAAGGATTAATTTAGTTTTATAAATTAGTCCTTATTTTTGTATATAAATATATATATATAATATTATAATTATAATAAATACAATATGAAAAAAAATTTTTTTTTATATTATGTTTATATTGAAATTTAATTATAAATAATGTAATATATGAGTATGCAAAATTTAGATTATTCAAAATATTTTAATTGTGGTTATATATTTAAAATATTACAGAATTTGTCGATAAAAGTATGTATTATGTTTTTTTTGACAATTATATATATTTAATATATAATTATTTTTATATTAAGTAAGTAAGTGACTTTTTTGGGGGTAAGAAAAATGAAAGATTTGTTAGTATTGCGCGACTTAGAGTGTGTTAAAGCAATTGCACATCCAAGAAGAATAGATATACTAAATGCTTTTGATAAAGAACCATTATCTGCAAAACAACTATCAGAAATGTTAGATGAACCACATGCTAAGATAAATTATCATATCAAAACATTATATAACGTAGGGATATTAGAATTAGTAGAAGAAAAAATTAAATCAGGTATAGTTGAAAAATATTATTATCCAACAGCAAATAATGTTGTTATGAGTAGAAAAATAATCGATTATACTTTAGACCCTGCAAGTGAAGAGGGAACTGTTTCAATTTCAGACTTTGAAAACACAGTAGAAAATTTCTACGATGCAGTTGAACAAGGAACATTAAAATTAGACAAGGTTTTAGAATATAGAAATATACAATTAACAGATGCAGAAATAGATGAATTACAAGATACTATGAAAGCAAAAGTTTCAGAAATTTTAGCAAATAGAAAAGAAAATGATGAACAAAAGAAACATGATTTAGTAATGGTAGCAATACCTACGGATCTTAATGACGATGTTACAGAATAAGTATCAACTATGTTGGTACTTTTTTTATTAAATTACATGTTATAAAAATGGAGGTTGTTTATTATGAGAGAATTTGGTAAAACAGGTATGCAGATAAAAAGAGTAGGTTTCGGTGGAATTCCAATACAAAGAATAAGCCAAGAAGAAACTAATAAGGTAATTGATGAATTGGAAAAATGTGGTGTTAACTTCATAGATACTGCAAGAGGCTATACAGTAAGTGAAGAGTATTTAGGAAATGCACTAAAAGGTAGAAGAGAAAAATTCTACATAGCTACTAAATCAATGTCTAGAGATTATGAATCAATGAAAAAAGACATAGAAATAAGCTTAAAAAATCTTCAAACTGATTATATAGATTTATATCAAATGCACAATGTAAAGCCTGCAGAATATGATTCTATATTTGGAGAAGACAAAGCTTACAGAGCTCTAGTAGAAGCCAAAGAAGCTGGAAAAATAAAACACATAGGTATAACAAGTCATGGCCTAGAAACAGTAGAAAAAGCAGTTGAAAGTGGAAAATTTGAAAGTATACAATTCCCTTACAATATAGTAGAAAACCAAGCAGATGAAATTTTCCAAAAAGCACATAAAAAAGGCGTTGGAACTATAACTATGAAACCATTAGCTGGTGGAGCAATAAATGATGGTACATTAGCAATGAAATATATATTATCAAAAGACTATATAGATGTTGCTATACCAGGTATGGATACACCAGAACAAGTTAGAGAAAATACTGCAGTAATAAACAATGCAACTTTAACAGAAGAAGATAATGCTAAAATAGCTAAAATCAAAGCTGAATTAGGAACTAATTTCTGTAGAAGATGCGAATACTGCCTACCATGTCCACAAGGTGTAATAATTCCTCAAAACTTCTTATTAGAAGGATACTATACTAGATACGGATTACAAGATTGGGCTGTTGAAAGATATAATGCTTTAGGGGATGGAAAAGCAAGTAACTGTGTTGAATGCGGTGAATGTGAAACTAGATGTCCATATGAATTACATATAAGAGATATGTTAAAAAATGTAGTTAAGGTATTGGAAAAATAGATTGTAATATATGAAAAAGGAAATCATAGATTTACTTAAGTAGATTTGTGATTTCCTTTTTTGATATGTTTTATAGATTTTATACTAATAATAGTAATGTTCCTGTCACAATTAAAATCAAGCCTATAGCTGATTTTTTGTTTAGCTTTTCTTTTAAAATAATATATGAAAATTTATTTTTCTATTATATTGTATGATACATCGTATTTAGATACAGGATACAAGTAAATTTCAACACGAGGATTTTCTTTATCTATATAGTCGAATAGTAAAACAGGTCTAAGCTGCTTATCGTTTTTTATCATACCGCTTTTTTCTATTCCATCACAGATACTTTTAGGGTAGTTGTGTAAATCACCTCGTCGTCTATCAGGAAAGTATAATTTTAAAACGGTGATTAGATCCTCTTCTACTTGTTCGCCTTGATATTGTTGATTTATATATCCTGCAATCATATTTTCATAAGCTAAATATTTAGAATGCTTTCCTTTTGCTGGCATCCAGGCTTGACCGTGAATATTATGAAGTTTAAAATTAGACTTACTAATAGGTCTACCTGGGATTGTTATTTTTATCAAGTTATCACTCCCTTACCTTTAGTTATTATAAGTCGAAATTGTAATTTATGAAAGGATATTTTATGAATAAGAATAGATTGAAGGAAATTTGCGAGAGTAAAAATATAGATATTATGGGGATTGCGCCTGTTGGACCTTATTTTGATTTGGAGAAAATTTTGATAGATAGAAAGCAAAAAGGTCATCTGACAGGAATGGAAGAGCAGGATATTCAAAAGAGGATAAATCCTAAGCTAATAATGGAGGATGTTAAATCCATAATAGTCTGTGCGTTTCCGTATTATATTGGAGAATACGATGATGCTAATATATCTAAATACTGTTATGGCGAGGATTATCATATTGTCACAAAGAAGCTTTTGACTGAGGTATGTTTGGATATTCAAAAGGAGGTCGAGGATTTCAAATACGAAATTTTTGCAGATAATGGACCCTTAGTAGATAGATATTTAGCTTATTTAAGTGGGATAGGATATTTTGGAATAAATAACAATATAATCACGGATAAATACGGCTCTTATATTTTTATAGCGTATATTGTAAATAATTATGATTTTCCAGCTGATGAGCCTGTTGAAAAAACTTGTATAAAATGTAATAAATGCGTCAAATATTGTCCGGGAAATGCAATTTTAGGTGATTTTGAAATGGATCCTAGAAAATGTCTTTCTTACATAACTCAGAAAAAGGATGAGCTATCAGAAGAGGAAGTAAATTTATTAAGAGAAAATAGAAAAATTTTTGGATGTGATATATGTCAAGATGTATGTCCACATAATCAAAATATAGAGCTTACAAAAATAGAAGAATTTAATCAAGCTATAATTACAAATTTAGATAAAAATGAAATAGACGAAATTTCGAATAAAGAATTTAAAAGAAGATATAAAAATAAAGCTTTTAGTTGGAGAGGAAGAAAAATTATCAAGAGAAATATGGATATAATTTTAGACAAAAATAAAATTAACTCTTAAAAAATTTGCTAAATAAAATAAATATTCATAATTAATAATACAACTGAAACATATAATTAAATAAGTTGAAAATATTATTGTGTTGAGGGGAGAGGACTATGAGAAAATTTAGTAATACTTCTGAGATAGAACCTAATGATGGTATTATCGGTCAAGAAAGAGCAGTAAGGGCGATGACATTAGGTTTAAAAATGAATAATCCAGCTTATAATATATATGTTTCAGGAGATTGTGGAAGTGGAAGGATTACTTACACAATAAAAGCGATAGAATCACAGGAAATAGACCAGGGTAGAATTAAAGATTGGTGTTATGTATATAATTTTAAAAATCCTAGATGTCCTATTGCTATAGATTTTCCTGCTGGAAGTGGTAAAGAATTTAAAGATGATATCAAAAATCTAATCGACAATCTGACAGATAAAATAAACGACACATTTGAAAATGAAGAATATGAATTGACGAAAAACAAGCTACTTCAGAGCTATGAAATCGAAAAAGAAAAATTATTAAAAAGCGTCAAGCAATATGGAAAGGAAAAAGGATTTAAGCTAAAAAGTAGTAGCTCAAGCTTTATATTTGTTCCGATAGACGATAATTATGAGGAGGAAACCTCAGCTGAGGAATTTTATCAGACAAAGACGGAATTAGAGGAAATGGTAATACAGGTTTTGTATAAATTAAAGGCATTAGAGGAACGAATAAAACAGGTTGTAATCGATACAGAGAGCCAAATGGGAAAAATGGTAGTACTTCCATGTGTAGAAGTACTTAAAAATAAATACAGCGATAATCAAAAAGTAGTCGAGTATTTGAAGGATTTAGAGGAGGATATTTTAGAGTATATATATTTGTTTTATTTAGACGAGGAGGATTTAAAGGAAAAATACGATAAAAACCATTTATCAAAATACGAGGTCAATTTATTTGTAAGCAAGGAGAATTTTTCTCCTATAATTATAGAAAGCAATCCAAAGCCAAGTAATTTATTTGGAAAAGCAGAATACGAATACCAAAACGGAAACTTAAAAACAGATTTTACAAAAATAATACCAGGCTCAATTCACAAGGCAAATGGAGGATATTTGATTTTATATGCAGATCAATTATTGAGATATGCAAATTCATGGGAAATATTAAAGCAAACTCTCAAAAGCGGTCAAATAGAAATAGAAGGTCAAGGATTTATAAATCCAACTCCAATTCCATTAGATTTAAAAATTATCCTTATAGGAAGTCATTATTTATACAATCTTATCTACTACTATGATCCTGAATTTATGAAGTATTTTAAGGTATTTGTGGATTTCGACGATGAAATGGATAAAACAGAGGAAAATGAAGACGCTATAAGTGGATTTATTTCATACCAATGTCGAAAAAATAATTATAAGCATCTGACTTATGAGGCCGTTACAAGAGTGATGGATCAGAGTATGAAGATGGTAGAGGATAAGAATAAGCTATCTACAAATTTTAATAAAATAATGGAAATAATAAATGAAGCAAATTTATATGCAGCTATGGATAATTCGGAGTATATAGAAAAAAATCACATAGAAAAGGCTATATACGAGAAAAAACACAGAATAAATAAAATAGAACAAAAAATAGATGAATCCTACAATAGAGAAAACACATTAATAGAAATAAAAGGAAAGCAAGTAGGTATAATAAATGGATTATCTGTATTGAGTACAGGGGAACACTCATTTGGAAAGCCATCTAGAATAACAGTGACGACAGCATGTGGAAGCAGGGGCATTGTAAATATTGAAAGAGAAGTCAAAATGAGTGGTTCTATTCATAATAAAGGGGTATTAATATTAGAAGGATATTTAGCAGAAAATTTTGCTCAGGAGTTTCCTCTATCTTTAAATGCCTATATTTGTTTTGAACAAAATTACGGTGGTGTAGATGGAGATAGTGCATCGTCTGCGGAATTATATGCCTTGTTATCCTCCTTGAGTAATATTGGAATCAAGCAAAATATAGCAGTAACTGGTTCGATTAATCAAAAAGGTCAGATTCAGGTGGTAGGAGGGATAACTAAAAAGGTTGAAGGCTTTTATTATTGCTGCAAGAACAAAGGTCTTACAGGTGATCAAGGAGTGATTATTCCTGCTAATAATGAAGATAACTTAGTGCTATGTGAAGAAGTTGAAGAAGCAATAAAAACTAAAAAATTTCATATTTATAAAGTAAACAAAGTAGAAGAAGCTATGGAAATATTAACAGATGAAAAATTTGATACTATAAAAAAATTATCTATGGATAAACTGACAAAATACAGCCAGTGTAAAAATAAAGAAATGTAATTTTCTGATATGAAATACATTTATTTAAAAATTAGTTGAATTGAAAATAAGAAATCAATTTTGGGAATATTACTATACTCAAAATTGATTTTTTTTGACGAAAAAGGAAAAATATAAATAAAATATTTTGTAATATATTGAGAGATTTTATAGATAATAAATTTATAGATGAAATAAAAAAAAGCTTAAATTTAGAATTTTGAAGGTATTGTAGTTTTCGATTTAAGCTTATAAAATAGAAATGAATAACCAAGGGGGACTTAAAAATGAAAGATGTAAATAAAATATTAGATAAATTAGAAGAAACATATCCAGATGCGCAATGTGAGTTAAAATACGAAACTCCATTTGAGCTTTTAGTAGCAACTATATTATCTGCGCAATGTACAGATGTCAGAGTAAATAAAGTAACTAAGGAGTTATTTGCAAAATACAATACACCAGAGCAATTTGCAAATTTAACAGAAGAACAAATAAGTGAAGAAATAAGAAGCTGTGGACTTTACAAGAGTAAATCAAAAAAAATAAGAGAAACATCTAGAATGATATGCGAAAATTTCGATGGAGAAGTACCTCAAACCTTAAAGGAATTAACTACACTTCCAGGAGTAGGAAGAAAAACTGCCGATGTAGTTTTGAGTAATGCCTTCAACCACGATGCTATAGCAGTTGATACACATGTATTTAGAGTTACCAACAGAATAGGAATCGTAAACACTAAAACTCCTGAAAAAACAGAGTTTGCATTGATGGAGGCAATTCCTAAAAATAGATGGTCTCATTCGCATCATCTATTTATATTCCATGGAAGAAGAATGTGTAAGGCTAGAAAGCCGGAATGTGATATATGTCCAATAAAAGAGGATTGTGATTACTATAATAATGAGCTAGACTAGGAGTTTATTTGAGGATACTATTAATTACTATAAAGGAAGGAATGACGGCGTTGAAGAGACTTATACTTTTAGTAATATTAGTAATTGTTTTTATAATAGGAAAAGCTGATATAGTAGATGCTTTTAATTTTAATGAAAAAATTTATAAAAATGTATATATCGATAATATCGATTTATCCAGCTTAACTAGAGAAGAAGCAAAGCAAAAAGTGAATTCTTATATAGAAGAAAATAGATGCTTTGTATTAATTTACAAAAATCAAGAGATAATAATAGATAAAAGTAAATTTGATGTAGATTATAAGGTCGATAATTTAATTGAGCAGGCTTATAAAGTAGGAAGAAGTGAAGATATAATTTCAGATATAAAAACAAGGATAAGTTTACGCAGAGGTGATAAGAAAATAGTTCCATTTGATTGTAGTTATAGTATTTCAAAAATAGACAAACTAATAGATGATCTCAATTCAAAAATTTATATAGCTCCAGTAGATGCAACAGCAGAGATTTCAAATGGAGAGATAATTGTGACAGAGGATAGCTATGGACAAACTATAGATAAAAATAAATTAAAAGAAATCATAACTTATAAAATAGAAAATTTAAATTGTGAAAAGGCTGAAATACCGATAAAAACTATAGCTCCTAAATACACATATTCGCAACTAAAAAAAATAAACACCTTATTAGGCACATATGAGACTTATTTTAATCCTAACAATACAAATAGGGTAGATAATATAAGTGTAGCTGCAAATTCAACTAGCAATATAATTGTAAATACAGACGAGAAATTTTCTTTTAATAATATACTGGAAAGTACAGGAGCGAGAAGTAGGCTAAAAAATGCGCCGATTATTTTAAATGGAAAACCAGGAAGAGGCTTAGGTGGTGGAATATGTCAGGTTTCCACTACTATTTATAATGCAGCATTATACGCAGGAATGGATATAGTTGATGTGACAAATCACTCCATACCTAGCTTATATGCTAATAAAGGAAGAGATGCGACTGTATCGTACGGATATATCGATTTTGTATTTCAAAATAAGAATAAAACTCCAATAATAATATACAATCAAGTTTTCAAAGGCAGGATTGTATCGAGTATATATGGAAGCGGAGAAGACAAAAAGAACATAGAAATTAAGACGGAGGTAGTAAAGGTTATTAAAAATAAGAAAATATATAAGCAAGATTCTAGTTTACAAAAAGGAACGGAAGTGGTTGAACAAGAGGGAAAATTAGGATATACTGTAAATACTTTTCGTTTATACAAATTAGACGGAGAGGTTTTAAAAAAGGAGCTAATAAATACTAGCTATTATCCGCCTCGTGACGAAATAATTAAAATAAACAAATGAAGTTTTTAAATAGTAACTTTTTTTGATATAATAAAGCTTAGGTTTATAATTTTATAAAAATTTTTATGCAAATAATTAATAAGTATATTAGTATAAGGAGGAAAAAATGTCATTAAATGTTGTATTAGTAGAACCTGAAATACCTCAAAATACTGGAAATATAATAAGAACTTGTGCAAATACAGGAACAACTTTACATTTAATAAGACCTCTAGGGTTTTCATTAAAGGATAAATATTTAAAAAGATGTGGACTTGATTATTGGGATATTTCAGAAATAAGATATTACGATAGCTTTGAGGAATTACAAGAAAAATATCCAGATGCAAAATATTATTTTGCTACAACAAAAGCAACTAAAGCTCACTCAGATGTAGAATATGAGGACGGGTGTTTTTTCGTATTTGGAAAGGAAACAAAGGGACTGCCAAACGCTTTAATAGAAAAAAATATTGAAAATTGTATTAGAATACCTATGTTGAATTTAGAAAAAGCGAGATGTTTAAATTTATCAAATTCTGTTGCTGTAGTAGTATATGAAGCTATGAGACAAATTGGATATCCAGGAATGAGATAGCAATTTTATAATAAAGGAGTTTTTAACTATGAGCAAGATAAAAATAATTTGTGACAGTATGTCAGATTTAACTAAAGAACAAATAGAAAAGTACGATATAGAGGTTTTACCTTTAACCGTAATATTAGAAGATAAAGAATACAAAGATGGAATAGATTTTGAGTTAGATGAATTTTATAAAATATTAGAAGATAAAAAAGTATATCCAAAGACATCACAAGTAACATATGGACAATTTAAAACTGTATTTGACAAATATATAGCTGAAGGAAGAACAATTTTCTATGTAGCATCATCAGCAAATGCTACTGGAAGCTATCAAAGTGCAGTTATGGCTAAGAATGACACAGATGGAGAAATATATTTATACGATGCAAGTAATTTAACTTTTGGAGCTGGAATATTTGTATTAAGAGCTGCTGAGCTAGTTGAACAAGGAAAGAGTGTTGAAGAAATAATTCCAGAGCTTGATTTGATAAAAGAAAAATACTGTCTAGTATTCTCTATAGATTCTTTAAATCACCTTCAAAAAGGAGGTAGAATATCTTCTACAAAAGCTGTTTTAGGGAATATATTAAATGTAAAGCCTATATGTGAAGTAAAGGATGGATTAGTTACTCAGCTAGGTCAAGTTCGAGGTAAGAAGAACATTATAAATAAATTAATTGAAGCTACAGAAGAATTAACTAATGGTCAAATCGACAATAAAGTTATGTACGTTGGGTATATGGACAATGTAAAAGAAAAAGATGCACTAATAGAGGTTTTAAAAGAAAAATACAATCCTGAAAAGATAGGAACATTTAGAATTGGTTCTTGTATAGGCTCACATTCAGGACCTGGAGTTTTAGGAATATTAAGCTTTAAAAAATAATATATTTTAGTTATTGGCAAAAATATATAATACATAGGATTATTTAAATAAGTTGTAAAGCAGATATTTATTTTACAGCTTATTTTTTTATGGAAAAATACGAATAAAGATTTAAAATATGAAAAATAAGTATTGATTTTTTAAAAAGAAAATAGGATAATGTAAATACATAAAAATTCGTGCTATTTCGACATATAAAACAAATATATTAATTTAAATATACAATAATATTTAAATTAATATACATTAAATAAGATTAATTTGACTTATAAATAATATATAGAAATTTGCACAAAATAAAAATAGTAAATAATAGACAACTACAGGAGGAAAATATGCAATTTAAGAAATTATTTATGACAGGACTTTCAATAGTTATGATGAGTTCATTACTAGTTGGATGCGGCGGTAATAATGCGGCGAAAGAAGAGAACGTATATAAAATAGGTATGATCTCCGATACAGGAGGGGTACACGATGAATCCTTCAACCAATCTACTTGGGAAGGTCTACAAAAGGCTGAAGAAAAATACGGCAAAGATAATGTACAAGTAAAATATGTAGAATCTACTCAAGAAGCTGATTATGTTCCAAATATAGAGACATTTGTAGAAGAGGATTTAGATTTAATAATAGGTGTTGGTTATAAAATGGCCGATGCAATAGAAACGGCAGCTAAAAATTATCCTGATACACAATTTGCAATAATAGACCATTCATATGAAACACAACCAGAAAATGTTACATCATTAATGTACGAAGATAATACAGCATCTTATTTAGCAGGATTAATAGCAGGTAAAATGACTAAAACAAATAAAGTAGCATTTATAGGTGGAATAGAGAGTCCAGTATTAGCTAAATTTGAATATGGATATAAGGCAGGTGTTAAGGCTGCAAATCCAGATTGTGAAGTTATAGCTAGATATGCTAATACCTTCAGTGATTCTGCATTAGGAAAATCTATAGCTAACCAAATGCACAAGGATGGAGTAGATATCATATTCACAGCAGCAGGAGCAGTTGGAACAGGAGCAATAGAAGCAGCTAAGGAAAACAACAAAATGGCTATAGGTGTCGATGTAGACCAAAGTCCTCTAGCGCCAGACAACATAATAACATCAACTATGAAAAATATAGATGTATCAATTATTGATTTAGTTGGACAAATGATTGATGGAACTTACAAAGGTGGCGAGGTTGTATTAAATACACTTGCTAGTGGTGGTGTCGGATTATCTGATACAACAAGTAAAAATGTTCCACAAGACGTTATGGAGTATGTTGAAGCAGAAGCTCAAAAGATAAAAGATGGAGAAATTAAGGTTCCGTCAAATGAAAAAGAATACCAAGAAATAGTTGGAAAATAGTTTTCAAATAAATAGCTATTGAGTAGAGATACTTGATAGTTATTTATTTAAAATCAAAATATCTATCTAGTTATAAATAATATACAAAAATTTGCACAAAATAAAAATATAATAGACAGCTTTAGGAGGATACTATGCAATTAAAAAAGATACTTGCAATTGGACTTATATGTACGATGATAGGTTCGTTATCAGTTGGATGTACTAATAAAGGAAATACAGATAATGTATCTGAAGATGGGAAAATATACAAGGTAGGGATGATCACTGATACAGGTGGTGTTAATGATGAATCGTTCAATCAATCTACTTGGGAAGGCTTACAAAAGGCCGAAGAAAAATACGGCAAAGACAAGGTCCAAGTTAAATACCTAGAATCTAATCAGGATGCAGATTATGCTCCTAATATAGAGACATTTGTAGAAGAGGATTTAGATTTAATAATTGGTGTTGGATACAAAATTGCCGATGCTATAGAAACAGCAGCAGCAAATTATCCTGAAAAGCAATTTGCAATAATAGACCATGCATATGAAAAACAACCAGAAAATGTAACTTCATTAGTATATGAAGATAATACAGCGTCATATCTAGCAGGATTAATAGCAGGTAAGATGACTAAAACAAACAAGGTTGCGTATATTTCTGGAATGGATAGTGTAGTGTTAAATAGATTTAGATACGGATATAAAGCCGGAGTTAAGACTGCTAACCCAGATTGTGAAGTAATAGATAGATGTGCAAACAGCTTCAACGATTCTGCATTAGGGAAATCTATAGCAAACCAAATGCACAAAGACGGTGTAGATGTTATATTCACAGCAGCAGGAGCAGTTGGAACAGGAGCAATAGAAGCAGCTAAGGAAAACAACAAGATGGCTATAGGTGTTGATACAGACCAAAATGATTTAGCTCCAGATAATGTAATAACATCAGCAGTAAAAAACATAGATGTATCAGTTATTGATTTAATAGGTCAATTAATAGACGGAACTTATAAAGGTGGTCAGGTTGTAATAAATACACTTGCTAGTGGCGGTGTAGGTATAGCAGATAGTACTGACAAAAACGTTCCAAAGGATATACTTGACTATGTTGAAAAGGAAGCTCAAAAGATAAAAGATGGTGAAATAACTGTTCCAGAAAATGCCGAAGAATATAAAGAAATATTTGGAGAATAGCAAGGAGGTATATCATGGAAAATAGTTATATAGAGTATAGTCATAAAAGTATACAAATGAAAAATATAACTAAAAAGTTTGGTGATTTTGTAGCAAATGACAATATAAATCTGACTGTACATAAAGGTGAAATCCATGCTCTTTTAGGAGAAAATGGAGCAGGAAAATCAACTTTAATGAATATTTTATATGGGCTATATACTCCTACTTCTGGTGAAATCTATATTAATGGAGAACTTACAAATATAGAAAACCCTACTGTTGCTATTGAAAAGGGAATCGGTATGGTGCATCAGCATTTTATGTTGATTGGAACCTTTACAGTCGCTCAAAATATAATTTTAGGTAGTGAAACTACTAAATTTATGGGTGCCTTAGATATGAAAAAGGCTATTAAAGATGTAGAGGAGTTATCTAAAAAATACGGTCTGTCAGTAGATCCAATGGCTAAAATAGACGATATATCAGTCGGAATGCAACAGAGAGTAGAGATATTAAAGGCTCTATATAGAGGAGCAGATATGCTTATACTTGATGAGCCGACAGCAGTTTTAACACCACAAGAGATAGAAGACTTAATAAAAATAATAAGAAATTTAACTAAAGAAGGTAAGTCAGTCATTATAATCACGCATAAATTAAAGGAAATAAAAGCAATAGCAGATCATTGCACGATTATAAGACGTGGAAAATATATCGACACTGTAAAAGTTGACGAGGTAACAGAGGACGATTTAGCGACTATGATGGTCGGTAGAGAGGTTAATTTCAAAGTCGATAAAAAAGCATCTGAACCAACAGACACAGTGCTAAAAATAGAAAACTTAGTAGTAAAAGACAATAGAAAAATAAACGCTGTAGACAATCTATCATTAGAAGTAAAAGCAGGAGAAATACTTGGAATAGCTGGTATAGATGGGAATGGACAAAGTGAACTAGTAGAAGCTTTGACTGGACTTAGAAAGTCTTATAGCGGAAGTATAAAGATAAATGGCAAAGAAGTGAAAAACAATACGCCAAAACAAATATTTAAAAAGGGTATAAAAAATATACCTGAGGATAGACATAAGAGAGGTCTTCTACTTGACTTCACAGTTGCAGAAAATACTATTTTACAAAATTATAAAGAAAATAGATTTTCTAAAAATTTCATAATAAATCAAGATGCGATGAATGAACATGCTAAATCTATAATTTCTAGATTTGACGTCAGACCTACAGATTACACTCAGAGAACGAGAGCGCTTTCTGGTGGAAATCAACAAAAGATAATAATCGGTAGAGAAGTAAACAATATAGAAATGTCTAGAAAAGAAAATCACGAGCCACAGCTTTTAATAGCGACTCAACCTACGAGAGGGCTTGATGTTGGGGCTATAGAGTTTGTTCATAAATCGTTGGTAGAGCAAAGAGATGCAGGAAATGCAGTTTTACTAGTTTCTCTAGAACTAGACGAAGTAATGAATGTATCTGATAGAATCGCAGTAATGTACGAAGGAAAAATAGTAGGAATTGTAAATGCCGATGAAACAGACGAAAATGCTCTAGGACTTATGATGGCAGGAGGTGCTAATAGTGGAGAATAAGTTATTTAAAAGCAAAAAAATAATAAATGATACTTTTATATTTTCAATAGCATCTGTTGTTTTAGGTCTTTTAGTCGGAGCTATAGCGTTGATTCTTTCTGGACACAATCCTATTACAGTTTACAGTGCATTAATAGAAGGTATAATAGGAAAGCCTAAGTATATAGCGTGGACTATAATCAGAGGGACACCTCTAATACTTACAGGTTTATCAATTGCATTTGCATATAAAACAGGACTTTTTAATATAGGTGCTGAAGGGCAATTTATAATAGGGGCGCTAGTTGCAGTATTAGTTGGTGCAGGAGTAGATTTACCAGCGTTTATACACATACCTCTTACTTTGATATCAGCTGCTTTAGCAGGTGCTTTATGGGGAGGTATATCAGGCTGGCTAAAGGCGAGATTTGGAATAAATGAAGTTATATCAAATATTATGTTGAACTGGATAGCATTTTATTTTAGTAATTTTATATTGATGACTACATGGTTAAAGGTTCCTAACAGCGAGACATCAGTTCCAATAAAAGATAGTGCGAAAATAAGCATAGATTGGATGAAAGGCTTAGTTGGTCCAGCTACTAGTGTAAACTGGGGTATCATAATATCTATAGTACTAGTTCTTATAATTGCATTTATATTGAAAAAAACAACTCTAGGATTTGAGCTTAGAGCAGTTGGATTTAACAAGTTTGGAGCTGAATATGCAGGTATAAATATAAGAAGTTCTATGGTAAAATCGATGGCAATAGCTGGCTTATTAGCTGCAATAGCTGGTGCAATACAGGTTATGGGAGTAACTAATGTTATAACAGTACTTCCAGCACAAGAAGGATATGGATTCGATGGTATAGCTGTTGCACTTATCGCCAACAATAATCCTATTGGAGTCATATTCTCAGGATTATTATTCGGTGCATTTAAATACGGTGGAACAAAGATGCAGTCAGTTGGGGCTCCATCTGAGGTAGTCAATATAATAATCGGATCTATAGTCTACTTCATAGCACTAACTAGTGTCATTAGAATTTTATATTTAAAAATCAGACAAAAAAGAACAAGTAAAGGGGGTAGTGAATAATGAATGATTTAGCAATAATCCTTAGTACGACGTTAATGTATTCTACTCCTCTTATATTTACAGCGCTTGGAGGAATATTCTCGGAGAATTCAGGTATAGTAAATATAGGGCTTGAAGGTATGATGACAATAGGAGCGTTTGCTGGAGCGACAGCAGGGGTTTTAACTGGAAATCCATGGATTGCATTTTTGATAGGAGGAATAGCGGGAGGTTTATTTGCGTTAATACATGCGATTGCAACTGTAAGCTTTAATGCAGATCACACTATATCGGGTGTTGCGATAAATCTTTTGGCTCCAGGTGTTGCGTTATTTACATCTAAAATATTATTTAATGGTTCAGTTACAACTCCGACTATACCTATGGAAAATAAAATACCAAGACCTTTTAATGGAGTTTTTGAATATGGAAGTATATTAGATACTATATTTAATACTTACGCAACTACTTATATAGCATTGGCTATGATATTTGTAGTTTGGTTTGTATTGTATAAGACTAAGTTTGGTCTTAGAATAAGAGCAGTTGGTGAGCATCCAGGTGCAGCTGATACTTTGGGTATAAATGTATCGAAGGTAAGATATATAAGTGTAATACTTTCGGGAATACTTGCCGGCTTAGGTGGGGCGTCTATGAGCTTGGCGATAGTTTCAACATTTAGACCGTCTTTAATATCTGGACAAGGATATATAGCTTTAGCTGCTGTTATATTTGGTAAATGGAGACCACAGTGGGCTGGAGCAGCTTGTATATTATTCGGATTTTCGACAGGACTTACAGTTTATTTAGGAAATCCAACATTAGGAATAAATATAAACGAAAATCTATTATCTATGTTGCCCTATGTAGTTACATTAATAATGTTAGTTTTATTTGTTAAAACATCGAAGGCACCAGCGGCTTTAGGTAATCCATATAAAAAAGGTGAACGATAAAATAAAAGTACCATGTTTGAAAAGAGCATGGTACTTTTTCTTTATTCTAGCTTTTCGGAGTGATACAATTTATATTAGAAATAATTGTATACGGAGGAATAAAAATGGAAAAAATAGTTTTTGATACAGTAGAAAAGCTTTCACCAGAATTTGAAGAAGTCAGTAAATTTATATTTGATCATCCTGAATTAGGAGACAAAGAATATATATCATCAAAATATTTAGTTGATAAAATTGCAGAGCATGGATTTGAAGTTCAATATCCTTATTGTGATATAGAAACAGCATTTAGAGCTGAATTAAAATGTGGAGACGGCCCTAAAATAGCCTTTCTTGCAGAATACGATGCTCTTCCAGGATATGGCGAAAATCACGACCAAAATGGTCACGCATGTGGACACAACTGGATTGCGGCGTTAACTTATGGCGCTTGCGTATCTCTTAGCAAATTAAAGGATTTATTTAAAGGAACTATAGTCTTTATGGGTACTCCTGCTGAAGAAACAGTAGGTGCTAAATGTGATATGGTTGATAGAGGTGCATTTGACGATATAGATGCAGTTTTCCAAATGCATTTAGGAGGAGTAAATAACTTAGATCCAATAGCTTTAGCAATGGATTCTATAGAGTTTACTTTCATAGGTGTAGCAGCACATGCAGCGGCTTGTCCACATTTAGGTGTAAATGCACTTGATGCAGTACAGCTTACATATGCAGGTATAAATGCACTTAGACAACATATAACTCCAGATGCTAGAATTCATGGAATTATAACTAATGGTGGTCAAGCACCTAACATAATTCCACACAAAGCACAATGCAGAATAACTATAAGAGCACAAAAGAGAGAGTACCTAGATAAATTAACTCAAAGGGTTATAAATTGTGCAAAGGGAGCAGCACTTATGACTGGAGCTGAATTATCTTATACAAATTTTGAAAATTCATTTGATGATTTAGTGAACAATAAAAATTTAAGAAAAATAGTTGAAAAAAACCTAATAAAATCAGGAATTACTGAATTTATAAAACCAGAAGGAAGTTCTGGTTCAAGTGATATAGGAAATGTTTCTCATGTTTGCCCAACTTACTATTGCGAAATAGAAGCAACTGAAGGTAAACCGGTATTTGTACATGAAGAAGGATTTTTAAAGGTTGCAGATAGTGAAGTTGCGCACGATAGACTTCAAAAATCAATAAAGGCTTTAGTACTTAGTGCAATAGAAGTAGCTGAAAATCCAGATATATTAAAATAATGGCTATAACACAATTTTCCATATAAAAAATGAATTAAAAAATAAAAAATAGACATAATACTATATAGATATATTTCAATTTATCCTTTGATTTGATGGAAAGGGACGATAATATTGACAAATAAGACAATACATATAAATTACTTGCCCCAGCATGAAGATCTAGTAAATTTGTTTATGAAGGATAACAGGGAGAAGTGTATTATGTGTAATAAGCATTTAAGAGATTTGGCAGTAAATATAGATATGGAAAATGAGTATAGTAAAGAAGAAACAACAAATAAAATCATAGAGCTAATTTTGATTATATTAAAAAATAAAAATTTAAAAGAATACATATGGAACAATTACAGAAATTTAAATGATGAGGAAAAGGATAAAGTATATCTAGAAGCAAAGTATTTGCTCGATAAGAAAGAACCATTTATAATAAATACAATTTACAATAAGTTGGTTGAAATTATAGATACAGGAGAATCGCTCAATATAGATGGATTTTTTAGATTTAGGATGAGGGATTTTATAGTGTATATATCTATAATTAGCGATATTGCGCTCGAAGAATATTTAATAAAAAGAGATAAAAATCAATTTATAAATACATTAAAATATTTTATAGAATCGCAAGACAGTAAAATCGATTTATTGATAATACATATAATGCAAGATGGTAATTTTAAATTTTACGATCAATATGGAATCGAGATAAAGGATAATAATACAGAGGAAATGGTAAGCATGATTATTAAAGATGATTTAAATTACGAAGATTTTTTAATAAGCACTTTGATAAACTTGTGTCCTAAGAGAATAGAGATAATAGATGATTTAAGAGATGAGATTTCTGAGGAAATTATAGAAAATATAAAAATAATATTTGAAAATAATGTTAAGGTTACTTTTAAACAGTAGTTATTTAAAAAAAGACTTTTCATAAAAAATAAAAATTTATGATTTTATATAAAATTTTGTTGATATTTAAGGTTGAATGATTTTTGAGTATCTGTTATAATCTAAATCATAAGTAGTTAAAGCAATTAAAATATTTTGCGATGAAGAGGACAAGTAAATTTGAATCTATTTTATCAGAGAGTAAGGTCATTGGCTGCGAGCCTTATAAAATAATCAAATTGAAAAACTACCTTGGAGCGGAACTTATTAGCACAGAGTGTGAAAGTGTTCGGTTGACTACCTTATAGTCATCAAGAGGATTTATTTTTATTAAATAAATCAACTTGGGTGGAACCACGAAATAATACTCGTCCCAACTTTTAGGGACGAGTTTTTTTATTTAGATTAACTATAAATTTAAAATTTATTTTGGGATATAAAATTATAGGAGGCAAAAAATGATTAAAGTTACATTAAAAGACGGTTCTGTTAAAGAATTCGAAGGCAAAGTATCAGTATTAGATATCGCTAAATCTATAAGTGAAGGTTTAGCTAGAGCTGTTGTTGCAGCTTCAGTTAATGGTGAAACAGTAGGTCTTGACTATGAAGTAAGTGAAGACTGTGAATTAAATTTATTCAAATTTGAAGATCAAGAAGGTAAAGATGTATTTAGACATACATCAGCTCATATATTAGCTCAAGCTTTAAAGAGATTATATCCAGATGTTAAGCTTGCTATAGGACCAAGTATAGAAAATGGATTCTATTATGATATAGATTTAGAACATAGAATAACAGAAGAAGATTTAGCTAAAATAGAAGATGAAATGAAAAAAATAGCTAAAGAAGATTTAAAAATAGAAAGATTTGAACTTCCAAAAGAAGAAGCTTTAAAATGGGCTAAAGACAATGATGAAATATACAAAGTTGAATTAATAGAAGAATTACCAGAAGGTGAAATAATATCATTCTACAAACAAGGTGATTTCACTGATTTATGTAGAGGACCACATCTTCCATCAACTAAAAAGGTTAAAGCAGTAAAATTATTAAACGTTGCAGGTGCTTACTGGCGTGGCGATGAAAAGAACAAAATGCTTCAAAGAATCTACGGTACTTCTTTCGAAAAAAATAAAGATTTAGAAGAATACCTACATTTAATGGAAGAAGCTAAGAAGAGAGACCACAGAAAATTAGGTAAAGAATTAGGATTATTTATGATACCAGATGAAGGACCAGGATTCCCATTATTCATGCCAAAAGGTATGGAACTTAAAAATGCATTATTAGAATTCTGGAGACAAGTTCATAGAGAAGATGGATATGTTGAAATAGAAACTCCAATAATCTTAAATAGAAAATTATGGGAAACTTCAGGACACTGGTATCACTACAAAGAAAATATGTACACTGTACAAATAGATGAACAAGATTATGCTATAAAACCAATGAACTGCCCAGGTGGATTAATTTACTATAATTCTAAACCACACTCTTATAGAGATTTCCCAATGAGAGTTGCTGAACTTGGTAGAGTTCATAGACATGAATTATCAGGTGCTTTACATGGTCTTATGAGAGTTAGAGCATTCACTCAAGATGATGCGCATATATTCATGCTGCCAGAACAAATAAAAGATGAAATAATCGGTGTTGTTAAACTTATAGACAGCGTTTATAAAGTATTTGGATTCGAATATTCAATAGAATTATCTACTAGACCAGAAGATTCTATGGGTACTGATGAAGAATGGGAAATAGCAGAAAATGGTTTAAAAGACGCTCTAGAATTCTTAGGATTACCTTATGAAATAAATGAAGGTGACGGAGCATTCTACGGACCAAAAATAGACTTCCACTTAAGAGATTGTTTAGGAAGAACATGGCAATGTGGTACTATCCAATTAGATATGCAATTACCTCAAAGATTTGATGCTACTTATATAGGTCAAGATGGTGAAAAACATAGACCAGTTATGATACACAGAGTTTTATTAGGTAGTATAGAAAGATTTATAGGTATATTAATAGAACATTATGCTGGTAAATTCCCAGTTTGGATAGCTCCAACTCAAGTTAAAATACTTCCTATATCTGATAAATTTAACGATTACGCTAAAGAAGTTAAAGATGCATTATTTGCTAAAGGCTTAAGAGTTGAAATAGATGACAGAGCAGAAAAAATAGGATTCAAGATAAGAGAAGCTCAATTAGAAAAAGTTCCTTACATGCTAGTTGTAGGTGAAAAAGAAGTTGAAGCTAAAGCTGTTTCTGTTAGATCTAGAGATAAAGGTGAAATGGGTAGCTTAGCATTAGATGAATTTATAGCTATGGTATGCAAAGAAGTTGAAGATAAAGTTAACGTAATTCAAAAATAATTAAATAATAAATAGTGGCTTATATAAAAAAAGATATCGCGATGTGGATTTGAAATTCTGTATCGCGATATCTTTTTTATATAATTTTAATTTGCTTCTTCTTTTCTAATTAAATCTTCTAATTCTTCACAAGTCATAGTTTCGTTTTCAAATAAGAAGTTAGAAACTATATGTAGGTCGTTGATGTTTTCTTTTAAAAGATTTAATGTCTTGTCGTAGCAACTATTGACGATATGGTTTATTTCTTTTTGGATGTCTTTAGATAAAAATGATTTTGCATCTTTATCGATTGTTATAAGCCCTAGTCTACTCATACCGTAATCACATACCATATTGGTTGCTATATCTGTGACTTTTTGTAAGTCATCCTTGGCTCCAGTTGATTGATGGTCGAAAATTAACTCTTCGGCTGCTTTACCAGCTAATAAAATTTGCATTTTTGAGATTAATTCTGTTTTTGTATATATATATCTATCTTCGTCTGGAAGCTGAAGAACATATCCTAATGCTTCTCCTCTAGGGATTATAGATATTTTTTGTATTTTACATAGGTTTAATATATTGCTTACAAGAGCATGTCCTGCTTCGTGGTAAGATACAATTTTCTTTTCTTTTTCGATTAAAACAGAGCTTTTAGATTCAACACCTGCTATAACTCTCTCAAGAGCTTTGTCAAAATGCTCAGAGGTTATAAGCTCACTTTGTTCTCTGACTGCGAATATTGCTGCTTCGTTAGCTATGTTTGCTAAATGTGCACCGTTAAATCCATGCGTTTTCTTGGCTAATAAATCTAAGTCTACTGATTTATCTAGTGGCTTGTTGTTAGTATGGACCTTTAAAATTTCATATCTAGTGCGGACATTTGGAGAACTTATATGAATATGTCTGTCAAATCGTCCAGGTCTCAAAAGCGCATCATCTAGAAGGTCAAGTCTATTAGTTGCACCTATTATGATTACGTTTGAATCTTTGTTGAAGCCATCCATTTCTACTAATAGCTGGTTAAGTGTTTGGTCCTTTTCATTGTTGCTTTCTAAGTGTCGTTTAGCTCCTATGGCATCTATTTCATCTATGAATATTATACTTGGAGCTTCCTTTCTGGCTTTTTCGAATAAGGTTCTAACTCTTTTAGCACCGACACCTACATATTTTTCAACGAATTCAGAGCCAGTAACGTTAAAAAATGATGAATTTGTCTCTCCGGCAACGGCAGATGCTAATAATGTTTTACCAGTTCCAGGAGGACCGTAAAATAAAATTCCTTTAGGAATTTTCGCTCCCATTTTTTGATATTTTTCTGGAGATTTCATAAAATCTACAACCTCGAATAGTTCTTCTTTTATTTCGTCTAGTCCAGCGACATCTCTAAATGTTGTTTTGGGCTTTGCACCTACTGAACCATCATTACTACAGTCCTTTTCGAGCTTTGTTTGAGCAAAAACGGGAACGGGGTTATTAAGTTTTTTAAAAAAATTGTTAAGTAAGTTCATATTTTGCACCTCAGGTAATAGAATTTTGATTTATTTTATTTTTTCCAATGATGTAAAGTTTTATTATGATTTTATAGAAAAATAAACTATGTAAACTAAGATGTCATAAATAAGTATAACCAGCTCGATTTTTATTATTCTAAAAAAATGAAATACTACAATTAAAATCTATTACAAGTAAATAGTGAAATAAGAGAGGATATATTTTACAGATGAATTATTGAGAAGAATAGGTTATAATAAAATATGGTTACAGAAATACAGTTTAGTGCATATTATATATTAATATTGTAATAAAAATAATAAATAAAAAGTAGTTGACATAGCTTAATAAAAGTTATATAATTTATACGGTAACGAGGTAGAAGATATAAAATAAGAAGAATTCATTCTCACCTTACGACGAAGGTTAGTAAGGTTAATATAAGTAAACTATCATATCCTTATGTAGGAGATGATATTAATTTTGATGACTTATAGCGGATGAATTTGTTCATTCGCTTTTTTATATTTAATATAATAATTTGGAGGTGTCCTACAATTAGCAAAGAATTATCAATCAATGATCAAATAAGAGATAAAGAATTAAGAATAATCTCTGAAACTGGAGAACAACTTGGAATAATGTCTGCCAGAGAAGCTCAAATAATAGCAAATGGAAAAAATTTAGACTTAGTAAAAATTTCTCCTAATGCTAAACCACCAGTTTGTAAAATTATGGACTACGGTAAATACAAATATGAACAAACTAGAAAAGAAAAAGAAGCTAAAAAGAAACAAAAAACAATAGCAGTTAAGGAAATAAGATTAAGACCTGGTATAGAATCAAATGACTTAAATACTAAAGCGAATAATGCTATCAAATTCCTTAAAAAAGGCGACAAGGTAAAAGTAGAACTTCGTTTTAGAGGTAGAGAATTAGGACATAAAGACATTGGTAAAGAAGTAATGCTTAAATTTATAGAAATAGTTAAAGAGTTTGGTGAACCAGTGAAAGCCCCTGCATTTGAAGGGAATAACATGGTTGTAATTATAGATCCAAAAAAACAAACAAAATAAAGAAATAGATTTAATGACGATTAACTGAGAGGAGGAAGTTATCATGCCAAAAATGAAAACTCATAGAGGAGCAGCAAAAAGACTTAGAAAAACAGGAACTGGAAAATTAAAAAGAAATAAAGCTTATAAAAGTCATATATTAACTAAAAAATCTCCAAAAACAAAAATGAACTTAAGAAAATCAGCTATAGTTAGTGAAGGAGATGCTAAGAGAGTAGCTCAATTATTACCATACAAATAAGAATAGCTAATCAGAACGGGTTAGTACAAAAAACAAAAATAAAAAATAATTAAAAAACATAAGGAGGTCATGAACATGGCAAGAGTTAAAGGCGCAATGAACGCTCGTAAAAAACATAAAAAAGTGTTAAAACTTGCAAAAGGATTCAGAGGATCTAGAAGCAAATTATATAGACCAGCAAATACTTTCGTAATGAAAGCATTACAAAACGCATATATAGGAAGAAAATTAAAGAAAAGAGACTTCAGAAAACTTTGGATACAAAGAATAAATGCAGCTGCTAGAATGAATGGAATATCTTATTCAAGATTAATGAATGGATTAAAATTAGCAGGTGTTGAAGTTAACAGAAAAATGTTATCTGAAATGGCTATACAAGATCCAGCTGGATTTGCTCAATTAGTAGAAGTAGCTAAATCTAAATTAGCTTAATTATAACATTGATTATATAAGAGATAATAGCGGACTCAATTTGAGTTCGCTTTTTTAGTATTAAATAATTTAAAGAAATTTTAATATTATTGTTAAAAAATCATATTTATCATATAATATGATTGATTTTAATAAATACAGAGGAGGCATTTTTTCATTGAGAATCATAAATAAAAATATGTTTAAATTTCTACAAAAATGGAGTGCAGTTCAGATTATAACAGTTGGATTTTTATTGATAATATTATTTGGTGCATTGGTATTATCTATGCCTGTTTGTAGTGCCGATGGTTTGAGTACAAATTTTGTAGATTCACTTTTTACGGCCACATCTGCAGTATGTGTTACGGGATTAGTTGTATTTGACACATCTGTACATTGGAGCTTATTGGGTAAGGTTGTAATAATATCTTTGATTCAAATTGGTGGTTTAGGATTTATGACAATAGCCACAATGATATCTTTAATTAGAGGAAAGAAAATCAACTTAAAGGAAAGACTAATAATACAAGAATCTCTAAATCAATTTGATTTATCAGGTATTGTAAAATTGACAAGACAGATAATTTTTATGGTTTTTATTATTGAAGCTGTCGGTGGAATTTTGCTGTCTATAAATTTTATTCCAAAATTGGGACCAGTAAAAGGCTTGATGTACGGAATGTTCCACTCAATCTCTGCATTCTGTAATGCCGGATTTGATTTGATGGGGTCTATAAGTGGACAATTTTCATCATTGACGTCTTTATACGATAATACTTTTGTGATGATAGTAGTGTCTCTATTGATAATACTTGGAGGCTTGGGATATCCTGTTATCCTAGATTTTTTAGAAAATAGAAGATTTTCTAAATTAAATGTTCATTCAAAGCTTGTAATTGTATCTACAGCGATACTTTTGCTGATAGGATTTGTATTTATATTTGCGGTAGAATATAATAATCCAGATACTCTAGGTAGTATGAATATGAAGGGTAAGCTTCTATCTTCAATATTCCAATCTACAACATTTAGAACAGCTGGATTTAATAGTATAGATTTATCCTTAGCTAGGGAATCAAGTATATTTTTAATGATAATACTTATGTTTATAGGGGCTTCACCAGCATCTACTGGTGGAGGTATAAAGACTACTACAATAGCTGTATTATTTTTAACTGTTAAGGATTTCTTGATTGGAAAGGATCAAATACAAATTTTTGAGAGAAGTATAAGCACTGAAACTATTAGAAAATCAATGGTTATATTTTTTATAGCGATATCTATAGTTATAGCTGGGACATTGACTTTATCTTTAACAAATCCTCAATTTTCTATTTTAGAATGTGCATTTGAGGTAGCATCTGCTTATGCAACAGTAGGTCTTAGTATAGGTGGAAGTCCTAACTTAAATATTATAGGAAAGTTTATAATAATAATTTTGATGTTCTTAGGAAGAGTAGGCTCATTGACTATATTTACAGCTATTTTATCAATAAACATAGCTAAAAAGGATAAAAATATAAAACGACCAAATGGTAAAATAATAGTAGGTTAATAATATATAAGAGGTATATGAGTATGAAAAAAACATTTTTTAATAATAATAGTAAAGATAAGCAATATATCGTAATCGGGTGTGGTAGATTTGGTTCAGCTGTAGCTACAAAAATGAGTGAATTTGGAAATGAAGTAATGGTCATAGATAAAGATGAAGATGCAATTGATGATATAGCTGAAAAAGTAACACATGCAGCAATATTAGATGTAACTGATGAAAGAAGCTTGAAAAGTATTGGATTAGGAAATTTTGATGTGGCAATAGTTGCACTTAGCGCTGATATAAGAGCTTCTATTATGGCTACAATTATGGCTAAGGAATTAGGTGTACCTAAAATAGTATGTAAGGCAAAGGATGAATTACAAGCAAAGGTTTTGTACAAGGTTGGAGCAGACAAGGTAGTTTTTCCAGAGAGAGATATGGGAGTTAGATTGGCGTATAGTCTAGCATCAGAAAATATTTTAGACCAAATTAATTTAGATCCAGAGTATTCTATTATAGAGATTGTAACTCCTCAAAGCTGGGTTGGAAAGACAATAATAGAATTAAATTTAAGAGCGAAATACGATATTACAGTGCTAGCTGTAAAAACAAAGAGTGGTCTAAAGGTAATGCCTTCTCCAAAGTATAAAATGGAGGAAGAAAATATTTTAGTTATCATAGGTAATATAGATAAGATAAATGACATAATTTCAAATCAAGAATTTTAATTAGGAGGGCTAATGATTAATATTATAAAGAGTAAAGACAACGACAAAGTTAAATATACAAAGTCTCTATTAAAAACTAAAGCTAGAAATAAAGAAAAGAAATTTATAATCGAAGGATATAGAATTTTAACTCTAGCATTAGAATGTGATGCAAATTTAGAGTATGTTTTTATAAATGAAGAATTTGAAAAGAAACAAGAGCATAAGTCATTTTTAAATTTATTAGAAAATAAAGGAATAAAAATATATAAAGCTGTAAATAAAATTTTCTTAGAAATGGTAGATACAGAGAATACTCAGGGGATTTTAGGAGTATTGAAGTATAAAGAAAGAGATTTAGTAAATAATATAAGTGGGAATCACAAGTTTGTTTTAATTTTAGATAGAATACAAGACCCTGGTAATATGGGAACTATAATAAGAACTGCTGATAGCGCTGGCGTAGATGCTATTATACTTTTAAAGGGATGTGTAGATATCTATAATCCAAAGGTAATCAGATCTACTATGGGTTCTATATTTGATATGAATATAATTCACTCTACTCAGGATGAAGCAGTCGATTTCTTAAAAGAAAATGACTTTAATATAGTATCTAGCTATCTACAGACAGATAATTATTACCACGAAACTAATTACGAAGGCAAGATTGCATTAGTAATAGGAAACGAGGCAAATGGCATTAACGATGACCTAATTTCTAAGTCAGATAAGCTAATAAAGATTCCTATATATGGCAAGGCAGAGTCATTAAATGCAGCAATAAGTGCCGCTATACTGATGTATGAGATTAAAAAATATTTAATTTAATATGTTGAAAGCCAAAAATACATATGTTATAATGAGTTGTATCACGAAAACGTGAAATATTTTCAAATAAATACCAAAAGTTACGATGAAGGAGAAAAGTATTTTAAATAATTCTATACAGAGAATAATACCTAGGCTGGAAGTATTAAATAGATAGTTTAAGAGAAGTTCGCTCTAGAGTATCGAGGCTGAAATAAAAGTAGGCTTTGACGTTTGAAGCGCGTTAAGTTTCTTCGAGTGGTTTATGAGCATTGTGTTTATAAGCTACTAGGGTGGTACCGCGAAATGATAGCTTTCGTCCCTAGCTGGGATGAAGGCTTTTTTTATTTAGAAAAATAATTAGAATTTTAATAATAAAATTTGGAAAGGGTGAAATAAACGTGAAAGATCAATTACTTAAATTAAAAGAAGCTGCTTTAGAAGATATAAAAGCTACTTCTGCTATGGAAGAATTAGATAGCACAAGAGTAAAATATTTAGGAAAAAAAGGTGAATTAACTAAATTATTAAAAGGTATGGGGAAATTATCTTCAGAAGAAAGACCAGTTGTAGGTAAGATTGCCAACGAAGTAAGAGAAGCTATAGAAACATCAATAAACGATAAAAAAGTTGAAGTTAAAAGAATAGAACAACAAGCTAAATTACAATCAGAAGTTATAGATGTAACTATGCCAGGTAAAACTTTCAATGTAGGTAAAAAACATCCAATAACTCAAATAATAGACGAAGTTTCAGAAATATTCATGGGAATCGGATTTTCAGTAGTTGAAGGACCAGAAGTTGAAACAGTAGAAAATAACTTCGATGCATTAAATGCACCAAAAGACCATCCATCAAGAGATATGACTGATACATTCTACTTTAACGAAGAATTATTACTTAGAACTCAAACATCTCCAGTTCAAATAAGAACAATGAGAAGTCAAGAGTTACCAATAAAAATAGTTTCTCCAGGTAGATGCTTCAGAAATGACTCATTAGATGCAACACATTCACCAATGTTCCATCAAATAGAAGGATTAGTTGTAGGTAAAGATATAACAATGGCTCAATTTAAAGGAACTGTAGAAACTTTCGTTAAGAAGTTATTCGGAGAAAACACTAAAACTAAATTTAGACCACATAACTTCCCATTCACAGAACCAAGTGCAGAAGTCGACGTTAGTTGCTTCAAATGCGGTGGTAAAGGATGTTCAATGTGTAAAGGAGAAGGTTGGATAGAAATATTAGGTGCAGGTATGGTTCATCCAAATGTACTTAGAAATTGTGGAATAGACCCTGAAGTTTATTCTGGATTTGCTTTCGGTATGGGTGTTGAAAGACTTGCAATGCTTAAATATGAAATAGACGATATAAGACTTTTAGTTGAAAATGACATAAGATTCTTAGATCAATTTAAATAAGAATTATTTTAGATATAAGATTTTATAAGAAAATTCGATATAGATTTAAATAATATAAATTTAAATAAAAATTAGGAGGAAAAAAATGTTAGTACCTGTAAAATGGCTTAAAGATTACGTTGATATAGATATAGATTCAGTGGAATTCGCTGATATGATGACAATGACAGGAACAAAAACTGAAACTGTAGAATTTTTTGGAGAAGGAATAGAAAATGTAGTAGTTGGAAAAATAGTAGAATTAAAACAACATCCAAATGCTGACAAATTAGTAGTTGGTCAAGTAGATATTGGAAATGGAAAAACAGTTCAAATATGTACAGGAGCTCCAAACGTACACGAAGGAGATATAATTCCAGTAGCATTAGACAAATCTAAATTACCAGGAGGAGTTGAAATACATACTTCTGAATTAAGAGGTGTATTATCAGAAGGTATGATGTGTTCTGCTAAAGAATTAGGAATAGATGAATTCTATGTAGGAGACGAAAGTAAAAATGGTATATACCTATTAAATAACTTCGAAGGTATGGAATTAGGAAAAGACATCAAAGAAGCATTAGGCTTATACGATGCAGTTATAGACTTCGAATTAACAGCTAACAGACCTGACTGTAGATCTATGATAGGTATAGCTAGAGAAGCAGCTGTAACTATAGGTAAAAAAATAAAATATCCAGAAATCACAGTAAAAGAATGTGATGAAGAAATAGATTTCGACGTAAAAGTTGAAAATCCAGACTTATGTATGAGATACGGGGCTAGAATAGTTAAAGACGTTAAAATAGGACCATCTCCATACTGGATGCAAAGAAGATTAATAGAAGCTGGCGTAAGACCAATAAACAACATAGTTGATATAACAAACTTCGTAATGCTTGAATATGGTCAACCACTACATGCTTTCGACTTAAACCAAGTTCCAACAGGAAAAATAGTAGTAAGAACTGCAAAAGAAGGAGAAAAATTCACTACACTAGATAACGTAGAAAGAACATTAGATGACCAAATGTTAGTTATAACTGACGGTGAAAAATCTATAGGTTTAGCTGGTGTAATGGGTGGTTTAAATTCAGAAATAACTGATGAAACTACAGAAGTTTTATTCGAAGGTGCAGCATTCAACGCTGAAAACATAAGAAGAACTTCTAAGAAATTAGGACTTAGAACAGAAGCTTCAGGAAGATACGAAAAAGGTGTTGCTACAGAAACTTCAAAAACTGGTGTTGAAAGAGCTTGCCAATTAGTTGAAATGCTAGGATGTGGGCGTGTTCTTAAAGGAATAGCTGAAGACTATCCAACTAAACAAGAAAAAGTAGTATTAAACGTAAATCCATCTAGAATAATCAAAAACATAGGTGCTCCTATAACTCTAGATGAATTTGTTAAAATAATGGAAGACTTAGAATTCAAATGTGATTTAAAATCACCAGAAGAAATAGAAATAGAAGTTCCAGATTACAGATTAGATATGGAACAAGAAGCTGACGTATACGAAGAAATAGCTAGAATCTACGGCTACGATAAAATACCTTCAGCACAATTAGAAGGAAATGCAACTGCTGGTGTAAAAACTGACAGACAAAAATTCATGGATAAAATAAAAGATACTGCAACAAGTATAGGATTATATGAAATATTAACTTATTCTTTCGTAAGTCCTAGATCATTAGACAAAATAAAATTACCAGCAGATAGTCCTAAGAGAAATTATATAAAATTATTAAATCCACTTGGAGAAGATACTTCTATAATGAGAACAACTATGATGCCATCTACATTAGATGTATTATATACTAATGCTTCTCGTAAGGTAGAACAAGCTCTAGTATTTGAATGTGGTCATACATTTACTCCACAAGAAGGTCTTCCAATAGAAAACAATCACTTATGTATAGGTATGTATGGTAAGGATGTAGATTTCTTCGTATTAAAAGGATCTATAGAAAAAATATTTGAAGCAATAGGATTTAAAGGTTACGAAATTATACCAGAAACTAATAATTCTACATTCCACCCAGGTAGATGTGCTACAATAATGTATAAAGAACAATATGTAGGAACATTTGGTGAAGCGCATCCAGAAGTTATAGAAAACTATAACTTAACACAAAGAGTTTATCTTGGTGAAATAGACTTAGATTTAGTATACGATAATTCAGATAGAACTATAATTTACAATCCATTACCAAAATATCCTTCAACTTCAAGAGATATAGCTCTATTAGTTAAAAAGGACGTATTCGTAGGTCAAATAGAAGAAATAATAGAAGCTAATGGTGAAGGCTTAGTTGAAAGCTATAAATTATTCGACGTTTATACAGGCTCTCAAATAGCTGATGGATATAAATCAGTTGCTTATTCTATAACTTATAGAAGCAAAGATAAAACTCTTACTGATGAAGATGTAGCTAAGGTTCATGATAAAATTTTAAGTGAGTTAGAAACAAAACTAGACGCTAAACTAAGAACAAACTAACTCATCTTTTGGTAGGGGGAATTAGTTAATGAACAAAGTAACAGTGACAATCCAAGGATCGAATTATGCAATGGTCGGAGAGAAGACTGAAAAAGAAATACTTAGAGTAGCAAATTATGTAAATAGTGAAATGGATAAATTAAAAGAAAGTGCTCCTAATCTTAGTTCACTTCAAGTATCCATATTAACATCACTAAATATGGCAGATTTATTATTTGAATGTTCAAGTGAAAATGAGGCTCTATTAAATCAAGTGGAGGAGCTCAAAGAAAAGCTAGGTCAACCAAATGAAGAAGTAGAGGCTAAAATAGCTGAATTGATGAATTCAATAAGTGCTAAAGAAAGAGAGCTTGTTGAGAGTAAATTCGAGATAGAGAGATTAAATGGTATAATTTCTGATCAAGAAAAGCAAATTGACAATTTGAGTAATGTTACAAAAGGTAGTAAATCTGAAATAGAAGATTACAAAGCGCAAATAGAAAGTTTAAAGGCGTCATTAGAGGAAGTAACAGAAAGAGCTAAGGTAGCTGAAAATCTTTCTTCTGAATGGCAAAATAAATCTTTCAATTTGCAATTAGCAATAACTGAATTGGAAAATCGACTTAAAGAAGGTATAGTTCCAATAACAGATCAAGAATAATATCAAATAATATAAATAAAGCTCTATCGATGGAATAAGTCGATAGAGCTTTTTATTTATTATGCTTGAGTTTTATGGGATAGTAGTGTATTATGAGGTGATGATGGAATACGAATTTTAATAAATAGGAGAAATAAAATGAAAAATATAGAATTACTGGCTCCTGTTGGGTCCTTTGACTCATTAAAGGCAGCTGTACAAAATGGAGCAAATGCAGTTTATCTAGGTGGAAAAGATTTTAGTGCTAGAGCATCTGCAAATAATTTTGATAGAGAAGAGCTTATAGAAGCAGTTAAATATGCTCATATAAGAGGTGTCAGAGTTTTCGTTACTACGAACACACTTATAAAGCAAAATGAAATAGAGGATTTTGTTGAATATGCTAAATTTTTATATGATATAGATGTCGATGCTCTTATAATGCAGGATATAGGAGTGGCTATGCTTATACATAGACTATTACCTGATTTTGAATTACATGCAAGTACTCAGATGGTAGCACATTCTTTAGAGGATGTGAAATATTTGGAAAGTATTGGGTTTAAAAGAGTCGTGCTTGCGAGAGAGCTGACTATAGAAGAAATCAAATATATTTGCGACAATACAGATGTTGATATAGAAATTTTTGTCCACGGGGCACTTTGTGTTTGCTATTCTGGTGGATGTCTGATGAGCAGTATGATCGGAAATCGTTCTGGAAATAGAGGAAGATGTGCACAGCCTTGCAGACAAAAATATAAGCTAATAGACATATCTACAGGTGAAGAAATCCACAACAAGGGAGAATATCTTTTGAGTACAAGAGATTTAAATACTATAGAGGATGTGGATAAAATAATAGAAAGTGGCGTTTTATCCTTGAAAATCGAGGGTAGAATGAAGAAACCAGAGTATGTAGCGACAGTTATCAACAGTTATAGGGAGGCTATAGACGATTATCTTGAAAATAAAAAGGTAAAAATATCCACAGATACAATGGAGGATTTATACACTATCTTCAATAGAAAATTCACAAAGGGTCTTATTTTAGGTGAAGTAGGTTCAGAAGTTATGAACAGCAACATACCAAATAATCAAGGTCTATATGTAGGAAAGGTTGTGGATTACAATAAAAAAGCCAAGCGATTAAAGATAAAATTAGAGGGCACTCTAAAAAAAGGCGATGGAATAAACCTAGGTGGAGGAACTATAGGAAGAATTATAAAGGGTAAAGAAATCTGCAAAGTAGGTCACAAGGGTGAAACTATAGAAATAGATTTTATAGGAGAGGCTAGAAAAAATCAAGTTGTCTATAAAACATCTGATACAGATTTAATTGATAGAGCACAAAAGACTTATACTCAAGATAAAGAATTAGTAAAAAATTTAATAGATGCAGAAATTACAATTAAATTAGATGAATATCCACAATTGACATTGGCAGATAAAGAGGAAAATTTTGTAACTGTTAAAGGGGATAAATTAGTAGAAAAAGCGTTGAAGGTAGCATTGAGTGAAGAAAAAATAGAAACTCAAATGAAAAAATTAGGAAATACACCTTACGAAATCGACAACCTAATAATAAATTTAGACGATGGAGTTAGTATGCCTATTAGCTTGATAAATCAAATGCGTAGAGATGCAATTGAATTATTAGATGAGGCTAGAATTCCTGTAAAGGGTAGAGCATATAAACAAAGTAATATAAGCTATACTCCTAAGAAACAAAGCAAAAAATACGAACCGAAAATTAGAGTAAAAATAAACAATTTAGATGCATTAAAAGCAATAGTTAGTTTAGAAATTGACACAATTTACTATGAAGACTTAAAGACCTTAGAGCAAGCTATACAAATAGCTAAAACAAACAATAAAAAATTAATCTACAGTGCTCCTAGAATAGTTAGAAATAAAGAATATAAAATTCTAGAAAAATATAAACAATACTGCAAAGAAGATGTACAAATATCTGCACTAGGACAAGTGAAATTTTACAAAGAAAACAATGAGAATGTGACTTTAAATGTAGATTACTACTTAAATCCTTTTAATAGCGAGACAATAAATCATTATAAAAAAGAAGGCGCAAAATCTCTTTGTATTTCACAAGAATTAAATATAAGCGAGATAAAAGAGACTACAAAATACACAGATTTAGAAATAGAGACAGTAGCTTACGGATATATTCCGATGATGATAAGTGAATACTGCCCAATGGGTGTGCTTACTAGAAACTGTAAAAAAGACAAAAGATGTGTAGCCTGTAACGAAAGTAAATACGCACTTAGAGATTTTAAGGGAGAGGAATACAGAATATCTCAGGGATTATTCTGTAGAAGTACAATATATAATTCAAGACCGAATTGCCTGATAAACGAAATAGAGGAGCTTTTAGATGCTGGAGTAAGCGTATTTAGATTGGATTTCACACATGAGGATACGGGTTTAATAGTCAAAATTACACATGCCTTTATAGACACGATAAAAAATAATTGTACGGTTAATTCAAAGGCACAAGAATTATTTGATGAATTAGATACAACATTGGGACATCTATATAAAGGAATAGATTAAAGAGGGGATTTTTATGAAGAAAATATTGATGATATTATTGATCGTAATTCTATCTGTGGGATGTAGCAAAGATAGTACTACACAAGAAAAATCAACAGATAAGACTTCTACTAAAAGCGAACAAACTTCAGCACAAAATACCTTACAAATACAAGACGTAGAGGGATATTGGGAGTATAAAGGCGAGGATGAAAGCGCATTATTAAAATTCGACTGGAAAATGAATTTAGATTTATATTACAGCGATGGTTCTCGTGAAGAGTGTAGCTATGAGGTAATCGAGTCAAATGAAAACAGTATAGATATAAATATAAAAAATGGTGATAAAACTACTCCTGCAACTATAAAAACAGATGACCACGGAGAAACTCTAACCTTAGAAAAGGACGAAAAAGAATATTATTTCGTTAGAATACCAAAGGATCAATTCTATGTAAAATTAGTTGAGGATTATAAAGAAGAATAGTTTTGGAAAGCAGTTCAAATTATTACAATTAGTGATATAATATATTTAAAGAGAGGATTTAGGCATGATATGCTTGAATTCTCTCTTTTAAAATATATTATTTAGTTAAATAAAAGGAGAGATTGAACAATGAGTAAAGTTGTAGCATTTATGACAAGTCCAAGAAAAAATGGATATTGTTCAAAGGTATTAAATAAAGTTATAGAAGGTGCAAAATTAAAAGGTGCAGAAGTAATAGTATACGATTTAAATGAAGAGGGAGTAAAAGGATGTCAAGGGTGTAACTATTGTAGAAAAAACGAAGGCTGTGCAACAAAGGATAAATTACAACCAATGTACAAAGATATAGAAGAAGCAGATGCAATAGTTGCTGCATTTCCAATATATTTCTACAATATATCAGGACAAGGTAAGATACTTATAGACAGATTATATCCAGTTATAGATTCAAGCTTTGCACCTAGATATCCAGGTAAAAAAGCTATTACAATATACGCTCAAGGGGCAGATAATGCCGATGTATTTAAGCCTCAAATAGATGAAATAAATAAATTCTTCAAAGCATTTGGATGGGATTTAGAAAAAACATTTGTGGTTGCTGGAACAAGCTCACCAGGATTTAAATTAGATGATAAATTAATAGAAGATGCTATTAAAGCAGGAGAAGCATTAGTTTAGACAAAATGTATTTTTTAGGAGGGTATTATGAATTTTGAACTTTATAAAGATTTTTTGGTTAAAACTGCTAAAGAACTTCTTGCAATTGACAGTCCTTCTGGATTTACAAAAAATGTGACAGATTATGTGTATAATATTGTAAAAGAAATGGGATATCCTGTTCGTTGCAATAATTTAGGAAATGTAATCGTAACAGTAGAAGGAAATATTGACGATCATTCAGTTGCATTGTCTTCACATATTGATACACTAGGACTTATGGTTCGTTCTATTACTAATGATGGATATTTAATGACTACACCAATTGGATCTCCAATTCTTCCAACATTAGATGGAGAATATTGTAGAATTCATACTCATAGTGGTGATATATATACAGGAACAGTCCTTTCACTTTCACCTGCTATACATGTTTTCCCTGATGCATCTACACGTCAAAGAGATGATAAAAATATGGCAGTTAGAATTGATGAGGTTGTACATACAAAAGAAGAAGTAAAGTCATTGGGAATAAAAGCAGGAGATTTTATATGCTATGATCCAAAGACAACTTTTACTGATAGTGGTTTCTTAAAATCAAGATTTATTGATGATAAGGGATGTGCTGCATTGCTTATCACTATTTTAAAGATTATGAAGGATGAAAATTTAATACCTAAAAATCTTACTTATTTTTGTTTCACTACACATGAAGAGATAGGTTATGGTGGAGCTACTCTTCCATCTGATGCTGAAGAACTTTTAGTTGTTGATATGGGATGCGTAGGAGATGATCTTAGTTGCACAGAACAACAAGTTTCTATTTGTGCCAAGGATAATGTTGGACCATATGACTATGAAATGGTAAATCGTTTAATTACGTTATCTGAACAATTTGGAATTAATTATACAACTGATATTTATCCTAGATATTCTTCTGATGCTGCTGCACTTTGGCGTGCTGGATATGATACTAGAGCAGCTCTTATCGGACCTGGTGTTCACGCATCACATGGTATGGAACGTACACATATTGATGGACTTATGAATACGATGAAATTAATTGCTTCCTATATTGGAATTAATAAATAAAGATAGAGATAGTTTGTTATGGATAATTCAAAATAAATAATTATAATCTAATATTGATTCGTAAATTTTGGTATACTATACTAATTGATAGAATAAACAAAACAAGGAGTTGACGTTAAGATGAAAAATATATTAGAAGGGCTAGAACCTCAATCTGTTTTAAATTACTTCGAACAAATATCTAGAATTCCTAGAGGCTCTGGAAATGAAAAAGCTATAAGCGATTATTTATGCAATTTTGCAAAAGAATTAAATCTAGAATACATACAAGATGAACACCTAAATGTCATCATCAAGAAAAAAGCGACTGAAGGATACGAAAACTGTCCTGGTGTAATACTTCAAGGGCATATGGATATGGTCTGCGAAAAAAACAAAGCTTCTAACCACGACTTTTTAAACGATCCTATCCAATTGAGAGTTGACGGCGATATGATTTACGCAACTGATACTACTTTAGGTGCAGATGATGGTATCGCAGTAGCTTATGCCATGGCTATTCTTGCTTCTGATGATATAAAGCATCCAAACCTAGAAGTCCTTATAACTACTGACGAAGAAGTTGGTATGACTGGTGCTATAAATTTAGATGCTAGCAATTTAAACGGAAAATACATGATAAATATAGATTCTGAAGAAGAAGGATTTATATTAGTGGGATGTGCTGGTGGTAATAGAAACTGCATTAGTCTACCACTTGAGTTTACTGATTCAGACAAGCAAGGTATCTTAATAGAGCTAAAAGGTCTTGTGGGCGGACACTCTGGCTCTGAAATAGATAAAAACCATGCTAATTCAAATAAATTAATGGGTAGAATTTTAAATTTATTAGATGTAGATTACGATTTAGTTAGTATAAACGGTGGCCTAAAACAAAATGCTATACCTCGTGAATGCGATGCCGTTGTAGCTGTAGATAAAAAAGATTTAGACGAATTTAAAGCTCAAATATATGATATACAAAAGATATTCAACCACGAATACCAAGTATCAGACCCTGACATAAAAATAGAAATAGGTGAAGCTTCTTTCGATAAAGTACTGACTGATGATTGCAAATATAAAATTATAAAAATATTAAATCTAATTCCTAATGGAATTCAAACAATGTGCGCCGATATTCCTGGATTAGTTGAAAGCTCTACAAACATAGGTGTAGTAACAACAAAAGAAAATACTATGCTATTTGAAAACGCAACAAGAAGCTCTATAGGAACTAGAAGAGAAGATATAAATTACAAGATAAAATTACTAGCAGACTGTGTAGGTGCTGACTATGAAGAAACTGATCCATATCCAGAATGGGAAAGAGCTATTGATTCTAAACTAGAAAAAATCAGCTTAGAAACATATAAAAAACTAACTGGTAAAGATGCTCAAATCATCACAATCCACGCTGGACTTGAATGCGGATTATTCCTTCAAAAAATGGAAGACTGTGAAGCAATCTCAATAGGTCCTAATACTTACGATGCTCATACTCCGAATGAACATATAAGTATTTCTTCTATACAAAATGTATGGCATTATTTGATAGCTTTACTTGAAAATATGAATGAGTATTAAAAATAAAATATTTATTAAATAAAAGGTTGTTACAAAATAAAGTAAAATATATTTTGCAACAACCTCTAAAATATTTTTCTATATTAAAATTAATTATATTTAATAATAAACCTATCTTTATTTATTAATTCCAATATAGGAAGCAATTAATTTCATCGTATTCATAAGTCCATCAATATGTGTACGTTCCATACCATGTGATGCATGAACACCAGGGCC
>NZ_JAXEWM010000216.1:0-7132 GCF_034113885.1 Intestinibacter sp. | reverse complement strand
CGTATAGGTTAGGCATAACCATTACATCGTATTTTTCTGGGTTTATAACTAGGTTCATACAAGCAGCATCTACTATTAAGTCGTCGCTAGCTACATCAGGATATTTAGCTGCGATATCTTTAAATGTGTTTAAGAATAAACCATCGCTTAATTTCATTATGTTTGCTTTGTGTACACCTGTTACTTTCTTTCTATTATTGTCTTTTGCGTAGTTAAATGCAAATTCGCATATTCTTTCACAAGCTGGTTTAGTTATTATTTTTATAGTTTCTGCGCCGTAGTCACCTATTTTATGTTCTATTCCTGAATATAATCCTTCAGTGTTTTCTCTAACTATTACTAAATCTATATTTTCATATCTAGATTTAATACCTTTAAAGCTCTTTACAGGTCTTAAATTTACATATAAATCTAAAGTTTGTCTAAGTGTTACGTTTACACTTTTGAATCCTTTACCTACAGGAGTAGTTACAGGTCCTTTTATAGCTATTTTATTTCTTTTTATAGCTTCTATTACATGTTCTGGAAGTGGAGTTCCATATTCATCCATAACGCCTGCTCCAGCGTCTACCTTTTCCCATTCTATATTTACACCAGTAGCCTCTACAACTTTTACCATAGCTGCTGCTACTTCTGGTCCTATTCCATCTCCTGGTATTAATGTTACTTTATACATTTCATATCCCCCTATTAAATAAGAATTTATAATTTTACCCAAAAGTTACTTCCCTTAGTTATATTTATAACTTCTAAAATGCCTTTAGGTAGATCTTCATATAAATTTTTTAATTTTAATATATCGTATAGTCCAACTTTTTCGTATTCATCGGAATTTACAAATTCCATAGGTATAATATCGTTGTTTATTAAATTTTCTTTATACATTTGATTAAAAGATTTTGCTATTATACCTTTTATTTTTAAATTTGAAAATACTTTTGCCACGATTTCATCAGAAGTTCCTTCTAAGAAATCTTCTCCTGCAACTATAAATCCGCCTTCATTAAAAGTTACGCGGTCTATGAAGCCTTCATCTATTTTATTAAAGCACTTTTTAGCTAAAGTATTAATATTATTTTCATCTAGTGTGATGACATCATTTGTCGTTATATCGTCTTTTAATTTTATCATAACACCAGCTGTTATCTCATTGACATTTGATTTCATTACATCCTCCTAATATCTAGGCTTATTAGAATATTCTATAGTCATTTTTTATATCTTGATATATTTGAACTAATTCTTTATCGAATAATTCTCTCTTTAATCCTACAGATACTTTACGAACTTCTTCTAATATTTGATTAGCTTCATCATTAGTAAGTTCTATAGAATACTCTTTGAATTTATTTACTATTGCAGCTTTTCCAGAGTGTTTACCTATTACTATTTGTCTTTGAAGACCAACTTCTGCTGGGTCAAATGCTTCGTAGTTTTTAGGATCCTTTATAGCTCCATCTGCATGTATTCCTGATTCATGTCTAAACATGTTAGTACCAACTATTGCCTTCCATGCTGGTAATTGTCTACCAGAAGCTTGTGATACATATCTAGATATTTCTACGAATTTAGTAGTATCTATATCTGTGTCATATCCATATACGAATTTAAGTGCCATAAGAACTTCTTCAAGTGCAGCATTTCCTGCTCTCTCACCTAGACCATTTACTGTACATCCTATATGATTTGCACCACCTATAACACCTGCTATAGCATTTGCAGTTGCCATACCGAAGTCATTGTGTGTATGCATTTCTATATCGAAATTAGTTGCTTTATGTATTTTTTCTATTTTTTCTCTAGTTGCGAATGGTTCCATAACACCAACTGTATCACAGAATCTAAATCTGTTGGCACCTGCTTGTTTAGCAACATTTATAAATTCTATTAAGAAATCTGTATCTGCTCTTGAAGCATCTTCACCATTAACTGATATATATAATCCATTTTTATGAGCGAAAGAAACTGCATTGAACATGTTTTCTAAAACCCATTCTCTAGATTTTTTTAATTTATGTTGAATGTGTATATCTGATACTGATAAAGAAATTGCAACTGCGTCAACTCCACAGTCTATAGATTGTTCTATATCTGAAACAACAGCTCTGTTCCATGCCATTATGCTTGCTTTTAAGTTTCTCTTGCATATTTCTTTGATTGTAGCTTTTTCATCTCCACCCATTGTAGGTATACCAACTTCTAATTGGTCTACACCTATATCGCTTAGAGCTTGAGCTATAGCTATTTTTTCATGGTTTGCAAAAGCAACACCTGCTGTTTGTTCTCCATCTCTTAAAGTTGTATCAACTATCTTTATTTCTTTATTCTTGATTTTATCTTTTACGCACATTTTTTTTACCCCCTAAAATAATTATAATTTTAAAAATTAAAGTAGTATACATGATATATAGGTTTTTAAAAATGAATGAAAGTTTTAAAAAGTTTCATTCATTTTTTTGTATTTGATATATTTTTAATATCAAAATTTATTGCTAATTCTTTATACATCTTATTATATAACCATTATATGGAAATTGCACTATAATTTTAAAAATTTTTTTAAGTTATTAATTATGAAAGTTTTTTTATGTAAATTGCAATTTTTACCATATAAATTTTATTATATTTGATTTTTTCTATATTTTCTTAGTAAGGGATAAAGGTTTTTAGACTTTATAAATTATCTATTTTTAAAATATTTTTTTTAATAAATAAATTTTTTTATAGAAAAAAGCCTATATTAATACAAGAATTAATATAAGCCTTTTAATTTATTTCAAGTAATTTGAACTTTATTTATGAGTTGCTGTTATATCTACATCAGCTAAAGTTGCAACCATGATTGCCTTTATAGTATGCATTCTATTTTCAGCCTCGTCAAATACCTTTGAATATTTAGATCTAAATACTTCATCAGTTACTTCTAATTCAGATAGGCCGTATTTTTCGTATATTTCTCTACCTACTACTGTTTCTAAATCGTGGAAAGCTGGTAAACAATGTAAGAATATAACATTTTCGTTGTTAGTTTTCTTTATCATATCCATGTTGACTTGGTAGTCTTTTAATAGTTTTATTCTTTGTTCGTATTGATCTTCTTCACCCATTGAAACCCATACATCAGTGTATATAACATCAGCGTCTACTACATCGTTTATATCTTCTGTCAAATGAATGCTTCCTTTAGTTTGCTTGCAAACTTCTTGCATTTCTTCTACTAATTGTTCATTAGGCCATAATTCTTTTGGTGCAAGAGATACGAATTTCATACCCATTTTTACGCAGCCTATCATAAGTGAATTACCCATGTTGTTTCTTGCATCCCCAACGTATACAAATTTTATTTTGTCAAATGGTTTGTCTACATGTTCAGATATAGTTAGTAAGTCAGCTAATATTTGAGTTGGATGGTATTCGTCAGTTAATCCATTCCATACAGGCACTCCTGAGTATTTTGCTAAGCATTCAACTGTAGATTGTTTGAATCCTCTGAATTCTATACCGTCGAAAAATCTTCCTAAAACCTTAGCAGTATCTTCCATAGATTCTTTTTTACCCATGTGGTTGTCGTTTGGTCCTAAGTAAGTAACTTGAGCACCTTCATCATGTGCTGCAACTTCGAATGAACATCTTGTTCTTGTAGACGCCTTTTCAAATATTAAAGCTATATTTTTACCTTCTAGTAAATCGCCTTTTATTCCTATTTTCTTTTTAGTTTTTAAGTAGCTAGCTAATGATAAGAAATATTTTATTTCTTCCTTTGAAAAATCCTTTAATGTTAAGAAACTTTTCCCCTTTAAGTCTATTTTCTTTGCCATAACTTCGTCTCCTTTACTATTTATTATTGTCCCTTTGATGTATTAATTAAAAAAGCCTCTTAGTATAAAACTAAGAGGCGACATCGCGCGGTACCACTCTAATTGATAAGTATATCTTATCCACTCTAACCTTTAAGGCAGGTATACCGATTATCCTACTAAAAGTTCAAATAACCTTCTCAAAAGCTCTTTTCACAATGAAAGTAATTATCAGGCTTCCACCATCCCCAACTCTCTATAAATCCAATCCATGCTACTTTTCTTCATCACTGAATTTAGAATTATTTTTTATTAATAAAATAATAATTAATTTTCTATCTATTGTCAATTATTATTTTTAAAAATCGATTAAATAATTATTCATAGACTACATATTCTTCCCAAATTTGCTCTAAATCGTGGAAATATTTCTTTATATCGTCAGTTTCCTTCATGGCAACTGATATAATAAGTGCGTTTGCTACACTCATAGCTGCTACTAGAGAGTCTACAAATGATGCCATATTACTTTTAGCCAATAGTATATTATTTGATAAAGGTGCTACTGGAGCAAAAGAACTGTCAGTTATAGATACTATATATGCTCCCTTACTCTTTGCATATTTTGCAACCTGATGAGATTGCTTTGAATATCTTGGGAAACTAAATACTATTAAGATATCCTCTTCATTCATTCTGACTATTTGTTGATAAGGATCTCCCATGTCTATTCTGATAAGCTGAACATTATCTAATATTACATTTAAATAAAATGCCAAATACTGTGCTACAGTAAATGAACTTCTCATTCCCAATATATATATTTTTCTAGATTTTAAAATTCTTGTAGATGCCTCTTCAAATGCCTTTTGATCCATATCCTCTGATGTAGCTTTTATATTGTCGATATCACTTTTCAATACCTTGCTTAAGATTGTAGAATCATCTGAATAGTCTTCATTTGCCATTTCGACTCTTTGAACTGTAGTCAATTTATTTTTAATCAATTCTTGTAATCCCTCTTGTAATTTAGGGTATCCAGCATATCCTAGGGCATTTGCAAATCTAACTACTGTAGATTCACTGACTCCTACTGTTTCACCTAATTTGCTGGCTGTCATAAACGCCACCTTGTCGTAATTGTTTATTATATACTGGGCTATTAATTTTTGACCCTTACTAAGCCTAGGATATTGCGATTGTATTATATTTATTAATTGTTTGTTGTCATTTCTAGAATTTTTATCATCCATATATTTCCCTCTTTCCTATTAAACCGCTACAAACCTTCACATTTATTATAACACTATTTTTATATTAATTTCTTATAATCTTTAATTTATATATATAGTAAAATTTATCCTTTTTTTTCTATTAGTAGAAGCTCTGGCGGATTATTTACTTGATTTATAAATTTAGTGCACATTACATTGAAGTAGTTTTGGTCTAAATTCTTTGTAAATTCGTAGACTGCTTCCTTTTCCTCCATTCCGCCTTCGTGGCCACTGTAAATTGCAATACTCATAACTCCATTTGGCTTTAGTAAATCGAGTCCCGTTTTTATCGCAGGCAAAGTCGTATCTGATTTTGTAATGATTTGGTGCTTTGCCCTCGGAAGATATCCCAAGTTAAATACTACACATGATACCTGTTCTTTTACGTATTTGTCCATATTTTCATGCCCATCTAAAATAAGCTCTACATTTTCTAGTTGTTCCTTTACAATTTTTTTAGATGTAGATTTAAGCGCCTCTTCTTGAACATCAAATGCGTATACCTTTCCCTTACTTCCTACTTTTTTAGCAAGGTATACTGTGTCGTATCCATTTCCCATAGTTGCATCTACTACTACATCTCCTTCTTTTACTATATCTTCTAGATAAATTTTATTTACTTCTGTTACTTTGTTTATATATTTAGCTCTCAACATTTAAATTCCTCTTCACTGCTTTTATTTTTTAATTAAATACTCTTTAAGTATTTTATCTCTTCCTCTGTCAAATATCTGTATTTTCCTATTTCACAATCTTGTATTTTTATTTTACCCATAGCCACTCTTTTTAATCTAAGTACTGGATGATTTATCGCCTTGCACATTTTTCTAATTTGGCGATTTTTGCCTTCGTGTATTTTTATTTCTAAAATAGATACGTCCTTCTTTTCGTCGTATTTTACTATTTTTAACTTAGCCTTAGCTGTAGTGTAATCTTCTATCTTCAATCCATTTTTGAAATTTTCTATTTCATTTCTATTAGGTTTTCCCTTAACTCTTGCTAAATAAGTCTTTTCCACCTCATGCTTTGGATGCGTCAGCTTATAAGTCAAATCTCCATCATTAGTCAAAAGAAGCAGCCCACTTGTCTCGTAGTCAAGTCTTCCTATAGGATAAACTCTTTCTTTTATATCTCTCACTAAATCTAATACGCTCGGTCTATCGAATTGATCCTTGACTGTAGTTATATACCCTTCTGGCTTGTTTAATAGTATGTATACGAGTTTTTGTTCTTCTTTTATTACTTTGTCATCTACTTTTACTATGTCATTTTCTTCATCCACTTGATAAGAAAGTTCTGTCACTATTTTGTTGTTGACCTTTACTCTATTATTTAATATTAATTCCTCTGCCTTTCTCCTAGATGCTACTCCGCAAAGTGCTATATATTTATTAATTCTCATTTGTTCTCCTTTAATTTGTATTAAAATATTGTTTTTTCTATACTACTTTAGCAAACCTATTTTAATATAAGTTTTACTAATTAACAAGATGAAACTTGAAAAAACATACTAATCAAAATAGATTTTATTCAATCTTATCTATCTCTAGCGAAGCTACTACTATCTTCTCCTCAGCTATTGTAAATATGTTTAATAACTTTGTGAAGAATTATAGTTTTAAACATCTCTTTTTATAAAATAAAATTTATTCATTATAATAACTCTACAAATCTATTTTTTATCATATCTTGAGTAATATAAAGATCTCTTGTCGCTAATTCCATAAATAATTCCTTTATTCGATTAAATTCTTTATATTTCTTACTTATAAATAAAAATTTAAACCAAGTTAAATAATTATTTAAATACTTAGTAGCAACACCGTTAAAATTTCTCATCCATTCTCTTAATTCTCTATTATATTTAAAAACTCGTTTCACGTTGTAAATAGGATCATATTGTCCAAACACTTTAATTAATTTTAAATCTAGCTCTCTAGCTACGTTCCTATACTTCCATGAATACACACATAAAATTGCATCTTTTTCTACTTTCCCTTCAAAAAACGACACCATATTTCTAGATTTGATTTTATTATTACTTTTTCCAAAATCATTATC
>NZ_JAXEWM010000215.1:0-6979 GCF_034113885.1 Intestinibacter sp. | reverse complement strand
AGCGCGAAGCCCACTTCAAGATAAGATTTCCCACCGCAAGGTTAAGATCCCAGGAAGACTACCTGGTTGATAGGTCAGAGGTGTAAGTGCAGTAATGTATTTAGCTTACTGATACTAATAGATCGAGGACTTGACCAAATGAATAATACATTCATTAAATGTTAGCAATTTTGAAAGTGTTAATATGGATTTTAAATAAACTTAGAATATATTAATATGAAATATAGCATAAGAATAATATTTTTATGCTTTTATATATATGCTGGTGTGGCTCAATGGCAGAGCAGCTGACTTGTAATCAGCAGGTTGTAGGTTCGACTCCTATCACCAGCTCCAAATAAGATTATGTGGTTATTATAGCAAAGAGGATACACCTGTTCCCATTCCGAACACAGAAGTTAAGCTCTTTAGCGCCGATGGTACTTGGTGGGTGACCGCCTGGGAGAGTAGGACGTAGCCACGTAGTCTTTTTTTATTGTAAATAAAAAAAGAGACTCAATTAGACGGGGACTAAAGGAGTCTTATTAAGAGTTATATACTTTTGAGATAATTTATTTTAATTCTAAATTGTTAGTATTGTTATTTATAAGATATATTTCTTATGGATATTTCTTATATTATAATAATACTACTTTTTTTATATAATTACAATACTTTTTATTATGTTTTGTTATATTTTAAAATGTTTTATTGTGTTTTGTTAATTGCTATTATATACAATATCCGACAAATTGTAAACTAGAAATTGAATATTTATAGATGAAATCAATGTTATAAAGTAGTATTATAGCAAATTGTATAAATTTTTGAAAAAAATATTTTTTTATAAAATAAAAAAGGATGACCGTAAATCGATCATCCTTTATAAAATTATTTATAATATTTATCTATCTCATTCATCTTATTCATTCATATATGGGTTACTCTTATCAGTATAAGAAGTATGTAGATATTCGTGAGCTTCGTGTCCGCCTCTCTTACCTAAGAAGTTAGCATATAATGTTAAGATATCTTGGTTTTTATGAGATTTACGTTGAGTTTTATTAGAGTCTATTGCATATAAAGCAGCACCTCTAGCTTTAACTTTTTCATAATCTCCATGATGGAATGGTTGTCCACCACCAGCTACACATCCGCCTGGGCAAGCCATTATTTCTATAACTTGGTATTTAGGTTCTCTACCAGCAGCTAAATCTGCTCTTAATTCTTCCATTAATGTTCTTGCATGTCCTAAAGATGAAGCAGCAGCAACTCTTACATCTTTACCAGCTATATTTATAGTAGCTTCTTTTATACCTTTAAATCCTCTAACTTCTACGAAATCTATACCATTGAATGGTAATTCCATCTTAGTTATATCAGTATAAGCAGTTCTTAATGCAGCTTCTAGAACACCACCAGTAACACCGAATATATCAGCAGCACCAGTTGAGTTTCCTAGAGGACTATTGAATTGAGATTCAGGCATATGAACTAGATCTATACCAGCTTCTCTTATCATTCTAGCGATTTCTCTTACAGATAATGATATATCAGTGTCTTGTATACCGTCTTTACTTAATTGTTCTCTAGATATTTCGTATTTTTTAGCTATACAAGGCATTATAGATACGATTATTACTTCATCTGGTTTTTTATCTAATACTTTGTCTGCAAAGTAGTATCTTGCCATTGAAGAGAACATACCTTGTGGAGATTTACAAGTTGATAAATATGGAATTAAATCTGGGAATTGAGTTTCACAGAATCTAACCCAAGATGGACAACAAGAAGTAAGTATTGGTAATTTTCCACCGTTAGTAAATCTTTCTACAAATTCATTTGCTTCTTCCATTATAGTTAAGTCAGCAGCAAAGTTAGTATCGAATACATAGTCAAATCCTAATTGTTTTAAAGCAGATATTAATTTACCTGTAGATACAGTACCAGGATCTAGTCCGAATTCTTCACATATACTAACTCTTACAGCTGGAGCTATTTGAACTATAACAGGTTTTTCAGTTTGTTGTAATGCAGCCCAAGCTTCTTTAGAGTTATCTTTTTCTATTAAAGCATCAGTTGGACATACACTTACACATTGTCCACAGAATACGCAATCTGTATGAACTAAGTCTTGATCAAAGAAAGTACCAACTATAGTGTTGAATCCACGGTTTAAACCAGAAAGAGCACCTACAGTTTGAACTTTATTACACATAGTTTCACATCTTCTACATAATACACATTTAGATGTATCTTTTATTATTGGAAGAGAAGAAGTGTCAGGTCTAAATGTTGATTTTTCACCTTTGAATCTGATTTCTCTTATGTTCATTTCAGATGCAAGTTTTTGTAATTCACAAGTACCACATTTATCGCAAGTGAAGCAATCTTGTGGATGGTCTGATAGTAGTAATTCAACTACGTTTTTTCTATATCTTAAAGCTTCTGGGCTGTTAGTATTTACTACCATACCTTCTCTAACCATAGTACCACAAGCAGGTACTAATTTGTTTCCAGCAGTTACCATACAAACACGGCAAGAAGCACAGTCGTCTACGAATCCAATTTCTTCTATTTTCATATTACATAGACTAGGTATTTTTATATTTACTTGTTTTGCTGCATCTAATATCTTAGTTCCAGCAGGAACTGATACAGCTTTACCATTTATAGTTAAGTTAACTAAGTTCATTGATAAATTCCTCCTTAATAATTTAATAAAATTATTGTTTAAGCACTTTACACGTTATACATTGAGCATACTACATTTTTACTATAGCGTCTTTCTTACATTTAGACATACAAGCACCACATTTTAGACATTTAGTAGTATCAATAACATGTTTTTGTTTCTTTTCACCAGTTATAGCATCAGCTGGACAATTCTTCTTACATAATCCACAACCTATACAGTTGTCAGTTATTACGAAGTTTAATAGAGATTGACATTTACCAGCAGGACATTTTTTATCCTTAACGTGAGCTAAATATTCATCGTAGAAACAATCTAATGTACTAAGTACTGGGTTTGGAGCACATTTACCAAGACCACATAAAGAAGTATTCTTTATAGTTAAAGCTAAGTCTTTTAAGTCATCTAAGTCTTTTTCTTCAGCTTTTCCATCACATATTTTGTTTAACATTTCAAGTAATCTCTTGTTACCTATACGACATGGTGTACATTTACCACAAGATTCATCAACTGTGAATTCAAGGAAGAATTTAGCTATGTCAACCATACAGTCAGTTTCATCAAGAACAAGCATACCACCAGAACCCATCATAGATCCTATATCACTTAATGATTTGAAATCTATTGGAGTATCTAGATCTTTTTCTGATATACATCCACCAGAAGGACCACCTGTTTGAACAGCTTTGAATTTCTTTCCACCAGGGATACCTCCACCGATATCGTAAACTATTTCTCTTAAAGTAGTTCCCATAGGTACTTCAACAAGACCAACGTTGTTTATTTTTCCACCTAAAGCGAAAACTTTAGTACCAGTAGAATCTTCAGTACCAAAAGAAGCGAACCATTTAGCACCTTTGTTTATTATTGCAGGAACGTTTCCGAAAGTTTCAACGTTGTTTACAGAAGTTGGAGCTTGCCATAAACCATGTTGAGAAGAAGAGAATGTTTTCATTCTTGGTTCACCACGTTTACCTTCTATAGAATTTATAAGAGCAGTACCTTCACCACAAACGAATGCACCAGCACCATATTTTAATTCTATTTTGAAGTTAAATCCAGTTCCTAATATATTTTCACCTAAAACTCCAGCTTCTTCAGCTTGAGCTATAGCTATTTTTAATCTATCTATTGCAAGAGGATATTCAGCTCTTATGTAGATGTATCCTTCTGCAGCACCTACAGCATAACCTGCTATTGCCATAGCTTCTAATACACTGTGTGGGTCACCTTCAAGTAAAGATCTATCCATGAATGCACCTGGGTCACCTTCGTCAGCGTTACATACTATGAATTTTTTACCGTTTATAGCAGGGTTTTTAGAAGCAGATTCCCATTTTCTTCCTGTAGGGAAACCAGCTCCACCACGACCTCTTAAACCAGAAGCTTTCATTTCTTCTATAACTTCTTTAGGAGTCATTTCAGATAGACATTTAGCAAGTGCAGTATATCCATCATTTGCTATATATTCAGTTATATCTTCTGGATTTATATGTCCACAGTTTCTTAAAGCAATACGAACTTGTTTTTTGTAGAATTCCATATCGCTATCTCTTTTAACTTTTTGGAAATCTAGAGTTGGTTCTGCGAATAATAATCTTTCAACGACTTGGTTATTTTTTATATGACTTTCAACTATTTCAGCGGCATCTTCAGGTTTTACATGAACGTAGAACACGTTATCAGGGTAAACTTTAACTATTGGACCCATTGCACAGAATCCAAAGCATCCTGTTAGATGTACCATAGCATGGTCTTCTAAACCAGCTTTTTTAATTTCATTTTTTAGATTTTCTATTATAACTAAACTTTCTGAAGAAGTACATCCAGTACCACCGCAAACTAATATATCTCTTTTATCTGGTATTTCTTCAGTATGATTTTCTCTTAAATTAAGAATAGGTTTATATTCTTGGACAGCAGCTTTTAACTCAGCTATTGAATTTAATTTTTTCATCAATATTACCTCCCTAACAGCTTAATTCTAAATTTCTATAGTTGTCTAATATTTTTGAAACATCGTCAACAGTTACTTGACCGTAAACTTTACCGTTAACAGTAACAACAGGAGCTAAACCACAAGCACCTACACATCTTAATCCTTCAAGAGTGAATTTAAGATCTTCAGTAGTTTCGCCATTTTTAATTCCTAATTGTTTTTCAAATTCAGCCATAACTTTGTCTGAGCCTTTAACGAAGCAAACTGTACCTAGACAGACACTAATTTTGTATTCTCCGATTGGATTTACAGAGAAGTAAGAGTAAAAGCTAACAACACCATAAACAGTAGCAGGTGAAATACCTAATCTTTTTGCTATGTGAAGTTGAACTTCTTTTGGTAGATATCCAAAAATTCCTTGTGCTTCTTTAAGAACAAAGATTAATGAACTTTCATCAGCTACTTCTAATGAATCGATTAATTTATCTAATTCATCAAATAATTTTTGGTTTTGTGAAACGAAATCACACATACAAATCCCCCTTTTCAATTTTGAAATAATTAAAATTAATAAAATATACTAAATAAAAAATAAGATGTATTTATATTTTAAGTTTAAAAAATATAATTATGCAATATACAGTATATACTATATAGGCAAACATATATTTTAAAAATAAAAATAAAATGTAATATGAAGTAATTATAAAATTTCTAAATATTACATACCTATTATAATATATAAATGGATAAAATTGTAAAAAATCTGAAAATTATATCGAAAAAAATTTATTTTTTTTAAATAAAATATTTTTTAATAGACGAATTTTTTATAAAAACGCATTTAAACTATTTTTTTATGGGTAAAATATTTTTAGTTTAATAGTTAAAAGTTAGGATACAGTGATATATATTATGGTATAATTGAGGAAGGTGAACTAATGTTCGAGAGAGGCGAGGTGATATTATGGATTTTAAAATAAAATCAGACTTCAAACCGACTGGAGATCAACCAGAGGCTATTAGAGAAATTGTAAACGCCATAAATCATGATGAAAAATTTTCGACTTTATTAGGTGTTACGGGTTCAGGAAAAACATTTACTATGGCAAATATAATACAAGAGGTCAAAAAGCCAACTCTTATTTTAGCTCATAATAAGACATTGGCAGCTCAGCTTTACAGTGAATTTAAAGAATTTTTTCCTGATAATGCAGTAGAATATTTTGTCAGTTATTATGATTATTATCAACCAGAGGCCTATGTAGCTCATAGTGATACTTATATAGAAAAGGATGCGAGTATAAATGATGAAATCGACAAATTACGTCATTCTGCTACAGCATCGATTTTAGAGAGAAAGGATACGATAATAGTATCTTCTGTATCTTGTATTTACGGTATAGGGGATCCAAAGGATTACAAGGATTTGATGTTATCTCTAAGAGTAGGTATGCAGGTTGAAAGAGATGATATTATCAAGAAGCTAGTAGAGATACAATACGAGAGAAATGACATTAATTTTGTCAGAGGGACATTTAGAGTTAGGGGAGATGTAGTTGAAATTTTCCCTGTAAGCAACGATGAAAGAGCGATTAGAGTAGAATTTTTTGGAGATGAAATAGATAGAATAACAGAAATTGATTATGTAACAGGTAAAATAATTGGTACGAGAAGCTATACGGCTATTTTCCCTGCATCACATTATGTTACAACTCCAGAGAGAATTGAAGAGGCTATAAAGTCTATAGAAAAGGAATTAGCAGAGGTAATTCAAGAATTTAAAGATAATGATAAATTACTTGAAGCACAGAGAATAGAACAGAGAACAAAATACGACATAGAAATGCTTAAGGAATTGGGATTCTGCCAGGGGATAGAAAACTATTCGAGACATATTACAGGCAGAAAACCAGGTGAAAAACCGTATACTCTTATGAATTTCTTCCCAGATGATTTTCTATTGATAGTGGACGAATCACACGTTACAATACCACAGGTTAGAGGTATGTATGCAGGTGATCAATCTAGAAAAAAATCGTTGATAGATAACGGATTTAGACTTCCTTCTGCTTACGACAATAGACCTTTGAATTTCTCTGAATTTGAGGAAAATATAAACCAAGTTCTATTTGTTTCTGCTACTCCTGGACCTTATGAAATAGAGCATTCGACGACAGTAGCACAGCAAATTATAAGACCTACAGGTCTACTTGATCCTATTATAGAAGTCAGACCGATAGAAAATCAAATAGATGATTTAGTCGGAGAAATAAACAAGGTTGTGGAAAAAAATGAAAGAGTATTGATTACGACTTTGACTAAAAAGATGAGCGAGGATTTGACTAATTATCTAAAGGAAATAG
>NZ_JAXEWM010000214.1:0-8398 GCF_034113885.1 Intestinibacter sp. | reverse complement strand
TGGGCAATAGATCCATCAGGTTATATATATGAAGCAGTACCATCAAATAGACTTCGAGGAGTAACAGTAACCGCATATACAAAAGATGAAAATGGCAACACCGTCAAGTGGGATGCAGCAGATTATGATCAGGTAAATCCATTAACCACAGACAAAGAAGGTAAATATGCATGGGATGTTCCAGAAGGACAATGGCAAGTAAAATGTGAAAAAGATGGCTATGAAACTGTATATAGTGATTGGCTTCCAGTTCCACCACCACAAACAGATATAAATATAGGTATGGTTTCAAAAGAAGCACCTACTGTAGAGTACATAAATATCTATAAAGATTATGCAGAAGTTAAATTTAATAAGTATATGAAATCAGATACTGTTACAAATCAATCAGTATCAATATCAACAACAGCTTCAAATATAGAAATATCAGATATTGAAGCAGTAGATGAAGATGATACAACAGGAGTAAAACTTGCTACATTATACAGGGTGAAATTTAAAAATGAACTTAATGGAAACGACGTATATAAAATAACATTAAATAAATCAATAACAAGTTATGCAGATGTGCAAATGAAAAATGATTATATTTATTCAGCTAATTGTATTAACGCACTTAGAGATATAATAACTGAAGAAAATATAAGCTGTAATTATGGTAAGGAGGTAGTATTAAATTTACAATTAGACCCAGCTGAAAATGAATCTAAATACGAATTAGAATGTAAATCTTCATCATCTGATATAGCATCAGTAAAAAATATAGGATCTATAAATGAAGAAGGCAAAGCACAAATAACAGTGAATGCAAATCTTCCAGGAGATGTTGATTTAATAATATCAGTAAAAGGAGTTTCAGTTCAAAAAACAGTGCATCTTAATGTTGGTATGGAAGATCAAAGCAATAAAGTAAATGTAGTATTTAATCCAAATAACGGCGAAAATTCTATTGAAAAAGAAGCTTCAAAAGATTCAGCATTAGATTATACACCTCAAATACCAGTTAAAAACGGATATGTGTTTGTAGGATGGTTCAAAGATGTAGATGATATAACTACAGAATATAAATCAGGTAATACATATACAGAAGATGTTACATATACAGCAAAATATGCTCATGTAAATATGTTAGGTGCTCAAGTTAAAGCCGTAGTTGACAATAAGAGTGGTATAAGATTTGGTACTAGAATTTACGATGATGGAGACGAAATAGTAGAAAAAGGTACTTTGATACTACCAGCTAACTTATTAGCAGATGGAGAGGCTTTAACATTAGAAACTCCAAAGGCTGCTAGATCTGTAGGTAAGGTAAATTACGAAGTAAATGAAGAAAAGAATTACGTAATTTACTTAGGAACTATAATAAATATACCAAATTCTCAGTTCGACACAAATATGACAGCATCATCTTATGTAATTTACAAGGATAAATCAGGCAATGAATATACAGTTTATTCACCATATAAAAATGGTTCAACAACTATAAATAAATTATTAGGTGTGTCTAAATAAAAAACTTAATATAAATTAAATAAAAACTCTAAATTCTAATAAAGGAAATTGTTTAATTCTTATAAGAATTTGGAGTTTTTTCATTTATTGTAAACTTGAACCGCTTTGAAGTTTACATTTTTTTGAAATAAATTAGATAATGTATTCATATTTGGTTAACATAATTTAATATAATATAATTATTATGAATTAATTTATGTCCAAAAAACTAAGAATAAGGGGGTTGCCAGTATGAAAAAAATAGGTATTATAGGCGGTATGGGACCAAAAGCGACATGTGATTTGATGCAAAAGATTATAATGTCTACAGATGCACAAAATGATCAAGATCATATACATGTATTTGTAGATTGTAATACAAATATACCTGATAGAACTAAAGCTATATTTGGGCAAGGTGAAAGTCCAGTTCCAGAGCTAATTAAAAGTGGAAAACGTCTACAATCTATGGGAGCGGATTTGCTTGTGATGTCTTGTAATACAGCTCATTATTTTTACGATGAATTGGTCGAATGTCTAGATATTCCTCTTTTGAATATGCCCGATGAAACCACTATTTATTTGAAAGATATGGGAGTTAAAAAGGTAGGAGTACTTGCAACTGACGGTACTATTGAAAGTGGTGTTTATCAAAAAGCGTTGAAAAAACAAGGTATAAACACAGTTTATCCTTCTAGTGAAAATCAAAAATTTATTATAGAATTGATATACGATTATATAAAATCTGGACGAGATGATTACGAGGATTCTAGATTAAGGGATATTTTAGATGAATTAAAAGAAAAAGGTGCTGAAAAAATAATTTTGGGATGCACTGAGCTTCCAATAGCCTTTGAGAGATTGGGTGTGAATGAAGATTTAGTAGACCCAACGCTTATACTAGCTTATTCTGCAGTCTATTTTGCTGGAGCAAAGCTTAATGTAAAGGTAGGATAAATTTAAAAATATCTAGTTGTATTTAAATAAAAATCTACAACTAGATGTTTTTTTTAATTTAATAAAAAATTTAAAAAAAGCAGTTGACTTTTATTAAAAAAGAGACTATTATTTAATTAATAAAACTTAGTAACAAAAAGAAACTAAGAAAAGAAGGTGATAGATTGAATCAGGATTTAAATACATTAACAGAGGAGCAGTTTTTAAGTCAATACAATTTAAACGACTACGAAAGACCTTCTGTTACAGTCGATACACTTGTTTTCACAGTAACAAATAAAGTAAATGAAGACATCAGAAAGCTAGACGAAAAGGAGCTTAAAATTTTACTTATAAAGAGAAATGCACATCCTTTTCTAGGTAGCTGGGCATTTCCTGGAGGATTTGTTCAAATTGATGAATCACTAGATGATGCAGTTGATAGAATGATAAGAGAGGAAGCTAATATGTCAAATATATACTTTGAGCAGTTATATACATATGGAGACATAGGACGCGACCCTAGAACTAGAGTTTTATCAGTAGCACATATGGCGCTTATACCAAATGAAAATTTAAAGCCTAAGGTAGGAAGAGATGCCGACGACATCAGATGGTTTAGTATAAAAAGAGAAAATATCGACTGCGATAAGGAAAATGAATCTAAGTGGTTACTTAAGCTTACAAGTGAGGATGAAGAGATAAATATATCCTATGAAGTCACAGAAAAATGCATAAGAAGAGGTGTGACAGAGCTAAAGGAAGTAGTAGTAAATCCACAGGCTTTGACTCAAGAAAAACTGGCATTTGACCATTACAGAATTTTAGTAGATGCGTTAAATAGACTAAAAAATAAAATAGAGTACACGCCGATAGCATTTAATTTAGTGGGAGAGTATTTTACAAGGGCTGAAATTCAATCGATATATGAGTTGATACTAGATAGAAAATTCACCAGAATGGAGCTCTGGAGAAAGATAAAGGACATGGTCGTAGAAACAGATTTAATTTCAAAGGAAAAAGGTCATCGTCCATCTAAGTACTATAAATTCAATCCAGATTGGAGTCCAAAATTCTAAAAAGTTAAAAATAGGTGATAAATAAAAGTTTTTAAATTTATCACCTAAATAATAAATATTTTTTTAAAATTACTTAGTAACAAAATATGACTAAGAAATAATAAAGGAGGAAGAAAAAATGTTAAACTTTAAATCTATCAAATTTTTACCAAGTGAGTATGTTTTTAAGTATAAAAAAGGAAAAATAGTGAAAGAAGGAAAGGGGCTATCTTTTATTTACTACGTACCAAATACTTCAGTTGTTGTGATTCCAACATCAAGTGCAGATGTGCCATTTATATTCCAAGAGATTACAAATGATTATCAAACAGTAAGTGTTCAAGGTCAAATAACTTATAAAATAGCAGATTATAAGAGAGTATCAGAAATTTTGGACTATACATACGATATGAAAAAGAAAAAATATGTAACTGAAGATCACAAGAAAATACCTCAAAGATTAGTAAATATAACTAAGGTATTAACTAAGAAAAGCATAGAAAATATGCCTTTAAAGGAAGCAATAAAATCTAGTGAAACCCTAGCTAATTTAATAAGAGAGACTCTAATTGACAGTAAAGAGGTTTTAAATCTTGGTATAGAAATAATTGGATTTTCTATTTTGGCAATAAGTCCAAATAAAGAGACAGCAAGGGCTCTAGAAGCAACAGCAAGAGAAGAAATTTTGAAAAAGGCAGACGAGGCGATTTACGAAAGAAGAAATTCATCTATTGAACAAGAGCGCATCGTCAAAGAAAACGAGCTTAACACAGAAATCGCAATAGAAGAAAAGAGAAAACAAATCCAAGAATCACAATTAGAATCAAAAAGACTAAAAATGGAAAAAGAAAATAAAATGAAGGACGAGGAGCTTGGATATCAAACTAAGCTTGAAGAAAAGAGAAAAGAATTTATCAAGCTTTCAGTAGAAAATGCAAGAGAAGAATCTGATTCAAAGGCTTATCAATTTGCTGCGATGATGAAGGTGTTCAACGAAATGGATCCAAATGTCATACAAGCTTTGGCTACTATAAATATGGAACCTGAAAAATTAATAGCAGGAGCATTTCAACAGCTTGCGAATAAGGCAGATAAAATAGGAGAACTTAATATTTCTCCAGATTTACTTCAAAGCTTGATGAAGGGCAGAAATATATAAAATTTAAGACTGAGGGGGCCAATTTACATGAGAAACGACAATAAAAAAATCGTTCTAGTAAAGAGAAAAACTAGACTTGAAAATTTAATCCACAAATACAACACAGAAGGGCAAGTAAAATTTATAATAGAGCATTCAGGGGGAGATTTTACAGATTATAAGGTAGAGGATAATAGATACAAGGAGACTTTGACTAAAATAACATCTGAATTACAAAAAATAGCGCGTGTACAAGTCTTAGATAGAGACTATATTTCAAACTATATTTTCGCAAAAGATGATATAGTAGTCGCAGTAGGACAAGATGGATTAGTAGCAAATACTTTGAAATACCTAGACAGTCAACCTCTAATAGGAGTAAATCCCGATCCGATGAGATTTGACGGTGTATTGCTTCCTTTCAAGCCAGATGATGTAGAGCTAATAGTAAAAGAAGTATTAAATAAAAATAGAAGCTTCAAAGAAATAACTCTAGCAAAGGCGACATTAAACGATGGTCAATCTCTTCTAGGAGTAAACGATATATTTATCGGTCAAAAAACTCATGTGTCAGCACAATATATTTTAAATCAAAACGACAAAAATGAACGTCAATCTTCAAGTGGCATAATTGTATCGACAGGATTAGGCTCTACAGGATGGTTTAAAAGTATTTTAGCAGGAGCATCAAAAATATCGACAGGATGCTCTGGTAAAGAAGTCGAGCTTAGACAAAAAGAAGAATTTAGATGGAATTCAGATTTTCTATACTACACAGTTCGTGAACCGTATCCAAGCAAATGGACATCAGATACTATGGTATTTGGAAAAATCGATAAAACGAACTCTTTGAAAATACAATCTTTAATGCCTGAAAATGGAGTGATATTTAGCGATGGAGTAGAAGAGGATTACATAGAATTTAACTCTGGAAATGAGGCAGTTATTTCGATTGCCGACCACAAAGGATTACTTATAGTATAATATTATAATAAATATAATTTATCATAAATTATAAGCAAGGTATATGAATTCATATACCTTGTTTTAATATATAGTATATAAAATTATGGTATAATAAAAGTAGAATATAAAAATAATTTTTTATGCTTTAATCAAGGAAGCTAATAAAGCTAATTATACATTAATTAATTTTATGATAGGGGTCAAATAAATTATGATAAAAGAAAAAATAGTAAGTCCAGTTGTAAAAACATTGATAAAAAGCAATATGATCGATAAATTAGAAGATAATATGATGCCTTTAAAAAAGCTAATGACATATTATAGATGTGCAATTATGGAGGTAGAAACAAAGTTTAAAGTACTAAATCAAGAATTTTCACTTGAATACGATAGAAATCCGATAGAAACAATTAAGACAAGATTAAAATCAACAGAAAGTATAATAAAAAAATTAGCTAAAAATGATTTACCGCTTACAGTTGAATCAATAGAAGCGAATTTAAATGATGTAGCTGGAGTCAGAGTTGTATGTTCTTTCATAGAGGATATATATCTATTGGCTGATTGTTTATTACAACAAGATGACATTAAATTAATTCAAGTAAAAGATTACATAAAAAATCCGAAGCCAAATGGTTATAGAAGCTTGCATTTAATTATAGAGGTTCCGATATTTTTGAAGGATGAAAAGAAAAATATGAGGGTAGAGGTTCAACTTAGAACTATAGCCATGGATTTTTGGGCAAGCTTAGATCACAAATTGAGCTATAAAAAAGATATTCCAAAAGAAGAGGCTGAATTATTGAGACAAGAGCTATTGGAATGCGCAGAAATTAGTGCAAACCTAGATGTTCGTATGGAGGAAATAAAAAACAGGATTGTAAATAAATAAATTAAAAGCCAAATAGGATTTAATTCCCGTTTGGCTTAATTTATTTGATTAAAAAATTTATTTCGTTATGTATATATTTTAATGTGAATAAAAATTTATTCCATTATATCTACATCTTCACCCTTTAAGATCTTGTTGATATTTCTAACTGCGCACATCTTACCGCACATAGTACAAGTATCTTCGTTTTCAGGTTTAGATTCTGCTCTATAGCGTCTTGCTTTTTCGCTGTCTATAGCTAAATCAAACATTTTTTCCCAGTCTAAATCACGTCTAGCTTGGCTCATTTGGTTATCCCAATCAGCAGCTCCTTTTACTCCCTTTGCAATATCGGCAGCATGTGCAGCTATTTTAGATGCTATTATACCTTCCTTTACATCTTCTAGGTTAGGTAGTCTAAGATGTTCTGCAGGAGTTACATAGCATAGGAAAGAAGCTCCATAAGTTGCAGCGATTGCTCCACCTATAGCAGATGTAATATGGTCGTATCCTGGTGCAACATCTGTAACAAGAGGTCCTAATACATAGAAAGGTGCTCCGTTGCATATAGTTTCTTGGATTTCCATATTGGCTTTTATTTGATTAAGTGGCATATGACCAGGACCTTCTATCATAACTTGAACGTCTTTTTCCCAAGCGCGATTAGTTAATTCGCCTAGAGTTACTAGCTCTTCTATTTGAGATATATCTCCAGCATCGTGGATACTTCCAGGTCTACAAGCATCTCCTAAGCTTATAGTTACGTCGTATTCTCTACAGATATCTAGGATTTCGTCGTAGTATTCAAAGAATGGGTTTTCGTTTCCTGTTAATTCCATCCATGCGAAAATTATAGATCCACCTCTAGATACTATATTTGTAAGACGTTTAGATTGTTTGAATCTTTCAGCTGTGTGTTTATTGACACCACAATGAATAGTCATGAAATCTACGCCATCTTCAGCGTGCATTCTGACTACATCTATCCATTCTCTTGCAGTTATAGTTCTAAGCGGTTTGTTGTAGTAAACAACAGCATCGTATATAGGAACTGTTCCTATTATAGCGGGACATTCAGCAGTTAATTTTCTTCTGAATTTTTGAGTGTCGCCGTATGAGCTTAAATCCATTATTGATTCAGCACCCATGTTTACAGCGCTCATAACCTTTTCCATTTCTAAGTCCATATCTAAACAGTCTCTAGAAGTACCAAGGTTTACATTTATTTTAGTTTTTAATTTTTTTCCTATACCATAAGGCTTTAAGCATTTGTGGTTTTTATTAGCAGGAATACAAACCTTACCTTGAGCTACTAATTCTACTAATTCATTTATGTCAAAGTTTTCGTATTCACTTACTTGTTTCATTTCGTCTGTTATTATGCCTTTTCTTGCGGCATCCATTTGAGTAGTGTAATTCATATTTTTTCTCCTTAAATTTAGATTTCAAAATATAATTACTTGCAAGTATTTTTAACTAGTTAAATTTTAATATTGAAATTTTATATACTTCGGAGGTTTTATAAAAATTAGCAAAGTTAAATCGTCAAGCTGAGAAATTTATATAAATAAGCTTAAGTCTAATTTATATAAATTACTATAGAAAATTTATACAATTAAAAAAATCGTACAAATAATGTACGATTAAGATTCAGATTAATGTATATAAATACAAAAATATAAACTCCCTCGCGGCATTATCCGGCAGGTTCGGAGGGTTTAGAAAAAAATTCAATCTCAGCAAAAGCTCCCCTGTATATATTTCAATTGTAATTTTATGGTAACATATAAAAATATTTTTTTCAATGAAAAGTTTTTGAATATATGAGTTTCAGTTTGGGAAACTTTTTTTACAAAAGTAGCTTTTGGCTCCATTGTTCAGATAAAAATTACAGCATATAATTTAAGTATAAAGAGAGGAGATATAGGAATGAATGAA
>NZ_JAXEWM010000213.1:0-4274 GCF_034113885.1 Intestinibacter sp. | reverse complement strand
ATTTAAGAAAATTGTAATGTTGTTGTAAGTTGAAAATATGCTAGAAATATGGTATTTTTAATCTAGATTTTGACTATAATAAAGAGGGAAGAGGTAAGCGTTGAATGGATAAATATATTAGTAACAAGATAAAAAATGTATCATTATTTATGACGTTCTTTGTAGTTTTACTACATTCGAACAATCTAGACACTACTCAAAGTGTGGTAAGTATTAATTCTCTAGTACAGAATTTTATAGGGCAAGGTATTGTCAGGGTAGCAGTCCCTATGTTTTTCTTGATATCAGGATATTTGTTTTTTTATAACTTTGTACCATCTATGGAAAAGTGGAAGTACAAATTCAAAAGCAGATTCCACAGCTTATTTATACCATATGTGATTTGGTGTACAGGTTGGTTAGTTATATTGTATTTAGTTGAATTATTGCCAATTGGTAGAGCATTATTCTCAGATAGAATAATAACAGATTATACTCTTAAGGAATTATTTTTAAATACATACATATATCCGCTTCCTTACCAATTTTGGTATATAAGATCATTGATGCTAGATGTGATATTGACACCTGTATTTTACTATATAATCAAATCACTTGGCAAAAAATCACTACCTATATTAGTTGTAATATGGTTTTTATATCCAATTTCAGAGATGTTTGGAGGAATATGGTTCTTACAAATATTCAACTATCCATTTACAATATTTGCAATAGGTGCGGCTTTAGCTATTAATAAGGTAGATTTGCATTTTAGAGATATAGAGGACAAGCATGTAGTAGTTTTAGGGGTATTGTACATATTATCTTGCGTAGTTAGAACTGTACTTATGTATACTGAGCTACCATTATTAGACTTGGCGGAAAATGCCGTGATTCTATTTGGAGTTCCATTTATGTGGCTTGTTTACGATAGAATAAGCAGTATAAATGATAAGAAAATAGATATAGCAAAATACGGAATATTTATATATTTCTTCCACATACCATTCCAATCAATCTTAAAGAAATTATGGTTTAAGGTTATGCCGCTTACTGATATCAGCAGCTTGATAATATTCTTTGTGGCTCCGGTTATTTCGATAATCGTATGCATATTGGTTGCGATGTTCTTGAGAAGATTTATGAATAGATTTTATATGGTATTAACTGGAGGAAGATAGTTTAAAGATGGTATTTCATTTTATGTGGGATACCATTTTATTATAATGTAGAGAATTGTATTTAGTAGTATATTAACGCACATCTGTTGCGTCTAATTAAAGGAGGAGGGGCTATAGTGAAAAAGTTTTTTATAATCCTTGTAATCTTGGTCGGGATAATTTTCTTTCAAGATGGAATCAAACAATTTACAGGAGATTTGACCGATTATATTAAAGTTGAAATATTAAAAAAAGATCAAAAAAATTTAAATAATATAGGTATAAATAACCAAGAAAATGGTAATGATAAAAACATAGAAGAGAGTAACTCAGGCTCAACCACTGTACAAAACTACGAGAATATCCAATTAGGCGACACTTTAGATAGTTTAATTTCAAAAATGGGGCAACCGAATAAAATAGAAGGCAGTGAATACGGCTTTAAATGGTATGTATATAATCAAGACTACACAAGATTTTGCATGGTAGGTATATCTAATGATAAAGTTGTGGCTTTATTTAGTAACACAATGGATTCAACCGAAAGCCAAGATATAAACCTTGGAGAAACTAAATCACAGGTTCTGAAAGCTTACGAGCCTTTGACATACAGAAAAATAGGAAATACTAGATATATTATAAATGAAGATTATTACAGCTTAATAGAAGTAGATAATAGCTACATAACGGCATTTTACGATTCATTTGAAGATAATAAAATAGTTGGAATACAAATTATATCTAAAGACATAGAAAAAAGCATGTCTGGGATATACACAAAGGATAATTCGGTGACAGATGACTTTGAAAATACAAACAGATATCTTATAAATTCAGAGAGAGTAGCGCATGATTTAAATACTGTTTCCTATAGTGAAAAGGCGACTTTATGTGCTAGATCACATAGTGAGGATATGAGAGATAATGATTACTTTGCACATCAAAATTTGAAAAATCAGAGTCCATTTGATAGAATGAACGACTACAATATCTATTATATTGGGGCAGCAGAGAATATAGCTGCAGGTCAGACTAGTGCGATATTTGCGCATTATGCATTGATGAATTCAGAAGGACATAGAGTCAACATACTAGGAGACTACAATTATGTAGGTGTTGGAGTTGTATTTGGTGGCAGTACTAATATGTATCTGACTCAAAATTTCTATAGATAGTGCTAAATAATTAGAAATAATATGTATATAATATGAAAATTTAATAGCATATTAAAAAGCTAAAAATTACATATAAAATATATAAATATAAACATTGACATAAAAATTTAGGTATGATAATATGTAATTCGATTAAGTAGACCAGATAATCGCGGGCAGCTTTGGCTGCGTGAGGAAAGTCGGAGCTCCATAGAGCAGGGTGCTAGGTAACGCCTAGTGGGAGTGATCCTAAGGAAAGTGCAACAGAAAATAACCGCCACTTTTGTGGTAAGGATGAAAAGGCGAGGTAAGAGCTCACCGTCGACTAGGTGACTAGTCGAGCCGTGTAAACCCCACCTGGAGCAAGGCCAAGATAGGGCAAAAAGGATGTTGCTCGCATCCTCCGGTAGGTAGGCCGCTTGAACTTATTGGTGACAATAAGTCTAGAAAGATGATTATCAAATACAGAACTCCGCTTATAGATCTGCTTAATTGAATACGATATTAGAAACTGCAATTTTTATGATTGCAGTTTTTTTTCGTATAAAAAATTGTCGATGAATGGCATTGAATTAATTTTCAAAATAATCTGAAAAGACAAATTTTTGCTGGAATTTACGTTATAATATATTTATTTACAAAATATTGAAAAAATAAATGACAAATTTTGTGAAATAGACTAAAATAAAAATAGGTTAGTTAATTTAATCTGAAATTATTTGATAATATAATTACTGGGGGGAAAATCATGAAGAAAAAATTATTAGCAATTTTAATGGCTGTGACTATGGTATTCAGCATGTTTGCCTATGCACCATTATCATTCGCAGAAGAAACAACTGATTCCTATGGTGAATATGCTTATAGTGTATTACAATACATAGATCAGAATTTAGTTGAAAGAAGAGCAGGTACTGACCAAGAGAAAAAAATGGCTGATTACCTAAAAGAACAATTAGAATCTTTTGGTTATGAAGTTGAAGTTCAACCTTTTACTTACACTAGAAGAGATGTAACTTATAATTCTCAAAACGTAATAGTTACTAAAAAAGGTGAATCTTCTAAAGAAGTTATAGTTGGATCTCACTATGACAGTGTTGGAACTCATGGTGTTGACGATAATGGATCTGGTACAGTTGTAAACCTAGAAACTGCAAAGAGATTTGTAAATAAGAAAACTCCTTATACTATTAAGTTTGTATTCTTTGGAGCTGAAGAAGTAGGTCTTAAAGGTTCTAAGGCTTATTCAGATGCTATGACAGACGAAGAAGTTGCAAATACTCTTTATATGGTAAATATGGATAGTATTTTAGCAGGTACTTATCGCTATATTTATAGTGGTAAATATAACAAAGAAACTGGTGAAGTTGAAAATACATGGCCAATTAAACAAGCTATGCAATTATCAGATGCTTTAGGAACAGGTATGAGACTTAATGATACTGAATTAAACTATGATTATCCAAGTCCATCTACTGGTAGTTGGAGTGACCATGCTAGCTTCTGGAGTAAAATGCCTTACTTATACTTTGAAGCAGCTAACTGGGAACTTCCTGATGATCCAGACCATCCTGAATGGGGAAGTTCAGGTGCTTATGAAACTGAAACTGGTGAAGTAATGCACGTACCAGGTAGAGATGATTTAAGCTTTATAGAAAATACTTGGGGAACTCGTGGAAAAGATACAATATCTGCTTATTGTACATTATTAGATTCAATCTTATGTCAAGTAAGCCCTGATGGTTTAATAACTCCATCTAAAGATGCATTAAAAGAAGCAATTGAAAAAGCTAACGATATGGACAAAACAAGCTTCTCTGATACTGCTTATGCTGCTTTCCAAGCTGCATTAAAAGAAGCAAAAGCTGTAAATAAAACTGAATATTTATTATTAAAAGATCAATCTGTAATAGACGAAGCTACAGCTAAGTTAAACGAAGCTATGAACAATTCTGGTTCTTCTATATCAAATGCTACTATA
>NZ_JAXEWM010000212.1:0-11347 GCF_034113885.1 Intestinibacter sp. | reverse complement strand
CCGCATAGCGGGTGGTTTATTGTTGAGCATGCACGCATACTCAACAGACTAAAGTCCATCATAAAAAACCTGTCCCAGATTTACGAGACAGGTGTTATTTCATTTATAATCTATTTAACTGTTAGTATTTTTTCAACCTTCTTATATAATGGTAAAATTACCACTGTCATGATTGCACCTTTTACTATGTTAAATGGTACTACAAGCCAAATCATAAAACTGAATAAATCAGTTACTCTAGGATTTAATACAGTTCCCATTTGGATTATAACTTCCATTGGAACCATAACCTTTGCATATAGTGGGAATACTATAAAGTAATCTACTACAGCTCCAACGATTGCCATTGCTATTGTTCCTAATACTGCGCCTATTAATACGTTTTTGTAGCTTTTAACTTTTCTACAGAATAAGCATATCATAAGTACATATGGTCCTGCTATTAATACATTTGCTATTTCTCCAACTCCACCAGTTGTACTTCCTGTTATCGCTTGTAATAAGTTCTTGATTACAACTATTACAAATCCTGCAACAGGTCCCATTGATATACCACCGAATACTGCAACTACATCAGATAAATCGATTCTTAAAAATGGTGGGAATATTGGTAGTGGTATTTCGAAAAATCTCAATAAATAAGATATCGCCGCTAAAATCCCTATTTGAGCTATTAATCTTGTAGATACTTTTGTTTGTTTAACATTAACACTTTGTTGCATAAATATAACCTCCAATAAAATAAATTATTATAGGCTAAATAAAAAAACTCGAGAGAATCTTCTTCTTCGAGTTTTATGAGCAATCATAATAAATAAATTTTAAAAAATTTATAACTCTCTTCTCTCATCCAGACTCTACTGTCGGCTTTGGAATTACACCAAATCAGCTATTATAAAAATAATAGTTCGCGGGCTTTACCGCCGGTAGGGAATTTCACCCTGCCCCGAAGATTTTCTAGTTATTTTATTTTCCTATTACAATTATAATGATAATTAATACATAACTATATGTCAACTATATTGATAAATTTATATTGTTTATTATTTTTTTATACTTATATTTATCTTTTATAGACAACTTTTCCATCGATTATTGTATATAAAACATTGCTTTGAATCTCAAGAGGGTTTCCATCCCAAATAACTATATCGGCATCCTTTCCAACCTCTATAGATCCAACTTTGTCGTCTATACCTAGAACTTTAGCTGGATTTATAGTTATAGCTTCTAATGCTTTTTCTTGTTTCATACCGTATTTAACTGCCAATCCTGCACATATAGGCAAATATTGTAGCGGTATTACTGGGTGGTCTGTCATAAGGCAGATATCCTTGCCTGCATTTGATAAAATTCCTGCTGTCTCAAAGGTTAAGTTTCTAAGCTCTATCTTAGATCTTTCTGATAGAGATGGTCCTACTATTAGAGGGTAATTTTCCTCTAATAATTCATCTACTATCAAGTGACCTTCTGTGCAATGGTCTAATGTAAGCTTTAAGTCGAATTCTTGTGCGATTCTTATGGCTGTAAACATATCATCAGCTCTGTGTGCGTGTGCTTTTAGAGGGATTTCTTTTTTTAGAACAGGTATAAGCGCCTCTAATTTTATATCGTATTCTGGCTTATCTCCTCCATCTTCCTCCTCTGATGACTCTAAATCATCTAGATATTCTTCAGCCTTTCTTAAATTTTCTCTAAGCAATGCCGCTATTGCCATTCTAGTCTGTGGTGTATTGTCTTCATGGCCGTAGCAGGATTTAGGATTTTCTCCAAATGCTATTTTTGATGCGACTGGATTTTTAATTACCATTTTATCTATTCTCTTTCCAAATGTCTTTATGGCGATGGCTTGCCCTCCCATGACATTGGCGCTTCCTGGAGTTGTACATACTGAGGTTACTCCTCCTTGGTATGCCTCCTTGAAGGTTCTATCCATTGGGTTTATTCCATCTATTACATTTAGCTGAGGTGTTATTGGGTCTGTTTCTTCGTTTCCGTCTGCACCTTCAAATCCCATACCGTCCTCCCAAAGACCTAGATGTGTATGTGCATCTATAAAGCCCGGAAATATGAATTTACCTTCTGCATCTATAACTTCTAAATCCTCTGTGATTTCATTGGCCTTAATCTCAGAAATTAAAGGCTCTACATCTTCTTTTATTGCTATTATTTTTTTATTTTTGATTAATATATCTGATTTTTTTATTCCTTCAGTGATTGTATTTATTGTTCCATTTTTTATAACTAACACGTGTTCCTCCAAATTTATTTCTAGAATACTTTTTCGTATGCTACTCTCTTGTCTCCATCTTCTGGTCCACCTTCTAGATAGATTACACCGCAGTATTTAAATCCACTGTTTTCCATTGCCTTTTGCATAGAAAGATTTTCTTCGTGTGTATCGATTTTTATACTGTGCATTCCTTTTTCTAAGCTCATCTCTTGCACACATTTTACCATTTCGCCCATTACACCTAAGCCTTTTTGTGAATTAGCTACTGCGATTCTGTGGATTGAAGAGTATTCTCCTTCAGTTATCCATTTACCTTCTTGTATTTTGTTGTAGGCACTTTCTTCTTCAAAAGATATAGCTGTTGTAGCTATTACTTCCCCATCTTTAACCATTACATATCCTATGCCTTTTTCTATGTCGTCGTTTATAAGCTCTTCGTTTGGATATCCCTTTTGCCATTGATCGATTCCTTTTCCTTTAAGGTAATCCTTAGCTTGGTTTATTATTTCCATTACTTTTGGTACGTCTGCTTTTACTGTTTTTCTAAATTCCATTTTTCCTACCCCTTATCTACTGTATATAATTAAAGTTTCATAGATAGAGAAACTCTACCTTTATCTAAATCTACACCTATAACCTTGACATCTACTATATCTCCAACAGAAACTATTTCCATAGGATCCTTTACAAATTTGTTGCTCATTTGTGATTTGTGAACAAGTCCATCGTTTTTGATTCCGATGTCTACGAAGGCTCCGAAGTCCACTACGTTTCTTACAGTTCCTTTTAAAGTCATGCCCTCCTTGATGTCTTCGATTTTCAATACGTCTGTTCTTAAAATAGGTTTCATACCTTCATCCCTAGGGTCGCGTCCTGGCTTTTTGATTTCTTGGATTATATCCTTTAGAGTAGGTTCTCCTACTTCTAGTTTTTTGCTTATTTGTTTTAGGCCGATTTTTTTAACTCTAGCATCTATGTCAGATATATTTCTATTTTCGATATCCTTCATAGTGTAGCCTAGCATTTCTATCATTTGCTTGCATACATCGTAGCTTTCTGGATGGACTCCTGTGTTGTCTAGAGGATTTTTGCCTCCTGCGATTCTCATGAATCCTGCACATTGGACGAATGCACTTGGTCCTAATCTTTTTACTTTTTTAAGCTGAGCTCTTGATGTAAAATCGCCGTTTTCTTCTCTATATGTAACTATGTTTTTTGCAACTGATTTACTTATACCTGAAACATGTTCAAGTAATGAGTATGAAGCTGTATTTAAATCAACTCCGACGCTGTTAACTGAATCCTCTACAACTCCATCTAAAACCTCTGTAAGTCTCTTTTTATTTAAATCGTGTTGGTATTGACCTACACCTATATTTTGAGGCTCGATTTTTACAAGCTCTGCAAGTGGGTCTTGAAGTCTTCTACCTATTGAAATCGCACCCCTTATAGATACGTTGATATCTGGATGCTCTTCTGCTGCTAGCTCTGATGCTGAGTATATAGAGGCTCCAGCTTCACTTACTATTACATATTGAGTCGGAAGATTTTGCTCTTTGATTAAGTCAGCTATCATCTTTTCTGATTCTCTAGATGCAGTACCATTTCCGATTGCTATTACGTCTATGCTGTATTTTTTCACAAGCTCTGTAACTTTCTTTTTGGCTGATTCCATTTTTGCTTGTGGTTCATGCGGATATACTATTGCTTGGTCTAGGAATTTTCCATTTCTGTCCACAACAGCTATCTTACATCCATTTCTGTATCCTGGGTCAAATCCCATCACTACTTTTCCCTTTAGAGGTGGTTGTAGTAATAGATTTTTTATATTTTCTCCAAATACACTTATCGCTCTTTCTTGGGCATTTTCAGTTAAATACGCCCTTATCTCCCTTTCTATTGATGGGAATATAAGTCTCTTATATGAATCATCTATGGCTGTACTTATTTCTAATGCATTTTCTAAATTATTTTTGTTTATGTATTTGTTTTGTATATAATCTAATACTTTATCGTTGTCTATTTCTAATTTAACCTTTAGGAAGTTTTCCTTTTCACCTCTGTTTATCGCCAATACTCTATGTGAGGCCATTGTTTTAACTGGCTCGCTGTAATCGTAGTACATGTCGTATACTGATTTTTCGTCAGTTGCATTTTGAGTAGAAATTACACCGTGGTCTATAGATAGTTTTCTTATGTATTTTCTTATATCTGCATCATCAGAAACTACTTCGGCAATTATGTCTAAGGCTCCTTTTATAGCGTCTTCTACTGCTTCTACACCTTTTTCAGAGTCTATATATTTAGATGCTTCAGCATTTATATCTGAGATATTTTTTTCTAAGATAGAATTAGCTAGAGGCTCTAATCCCTTTTCTTTAGCTATAGTCGCTCTAGTTCTTTTCTTTTGTTTGTAAGGAGCATATATATCCTCTACTTCTTGAAGAGTTTTTGCTTTTTCTATTTTCTTTTTCAAATCTTCAGTCAATTTTCCTTGTTCATCTATTATTCTAGTTACGTCTTCTTTTCTAGCTTCTAGATTTCTCAAATAAACTAATCTATCGTATAGCTGTCTTAAAACGACGTCGCTCATCTCGCCAGTCATTTCTTTTCTATATCTAGCAATAAAAGGTATAGTATTTCCTTCATCAATTAATTTTACAGTATTGTCTATATACTCTCTTTTTACATTAAATTCTTTTTCTAAAATATTATATATATCCAAAACGCACACAACTCCTTTAAAAAATAAGGAGCTAGCAACTATATGCCTAGCCCCCTTATTTTATTTTTATTTACTTTTGATTTTATTCATCTTCAAGTATTCGTTTATAAATAAATCTATATTTCCATCTAATACACTATCCACATTTCCTATCTCGGCATTAGTTCTGTGATCCTTAACCAGCTTATAAGGCTGGAATACGTAAGATCTTATTTGACTTCCCCAAGTTATCTGTGAATACTTACCTTGTATATCTTCTATTCTCTCTTTATTTTCTAATTCCTTTAAATGAACAAGCTTTCCTTTTAGAATTTTCATCGCTGTATCTTTGTTCTGAAATTGCGATCTTTCATTTTGGCATTGGACTACTATTCCAGTCGGAATATGAGTTATTCTAACTGCTGAGTCAGTTTTATTTACGTGTTGTCCTCCAGCTCCTGATGATCTATAGGTGTCTATTTTTAAATCATTTGGATTTATGTCGACTTCTATACTATCATCTAGCTCTGGCGTAACATCTACTGATACAAATGAAGTATGTCTTTTGCCTGATGCATCAAAAGGTGATATTCTAACTATTCTATGGACTCCCTTTTCGCTTTTTAGGTATCCATATGCATTTAGTCCTTCTATCAATAATGTAACACTTTTTATACCTGCTGCTGGGTCTTGTATCATATCTAAAGTATGAACCTTAAACCCTCTGTCATCAGCCCATCTAAGGTACATTCTAAGAAGGATTTGTGCACAATCCTGTGCATCTAATCCTCCTGTACCTGCATTTATAGCTAATATTGCGTTACTATTATCGTATTGTCCACTTAATAATGTCTTTATTTTTACTTTATCTATTTTGTTTTCTAGATTTTTTATAGATTTCTCTATGTCCTTTTCTATAGACTCGTCGTTTTCTTCTAGTCCTAATTCTATTAGAACCTCAATTTCCTCCAAGTCCTCTTGCAAGCCTTCGTATTCTTCAACGATAGCCTTTAGATCGTTGTTTTTTTGAAGTATCTTTTGGGCTCTTTCATTATCGTCCCAAAATTCCTGCTTGTTTATTTCTTCCTCATACTTTTGAATCTCGTCATTCTTTGAAGCTAAGTCAAAGAGAAACACCCAATTCTTGTAAGTCTGCAGACATCTTCTCTACTGACTGTCTGTAATCTAGTTCTCTTAACATCAGAACCTCCTAGTTTCTACCGCAGCAGTTTTTATATTTTTTACCACTACCACATGGGCAAGGATCATTTCTTCCTACCTTTTGTTCTTTGACAACTGGTTTTTTCTCATCAGTTGATGAAGATATATTATCAACATCTACTACTTGTTTTCTTTCCTTTGGTTGTTGTTCTATAGTTATACCGAATAAGTATCTAACTGTATCGTGTCTTATTTGATCGATCATTTCATCGAACATATTGAAACCTTCCATCTTGTATGCTATTACTGGGTCTTGTTGACCTAAAGCACGAAGGCCTATACCTTGACGTAATTGATCCATAGCATCTATATGATCTATCCAGTGATTATCAACACATTGTAAAAGTATGATTCTTTCTATTTCTCTCATTCTTTCTGGTGTTATGATATCTTCTTTTTCTTGGTAGATTGCTTGAGCTATTTCGTATATTTTGTCTATTAATTCTTGTCCAGCTAAAGCATCTAATCCTTCTACTTCTAAGCTTTCTGCTGGCATAAATGCTCCATATAGGTAGTGTTTTAATCCAGCATAATCAATTTTCTTGTCTTCTGTGTATGCTTCTACAGCTAAAGATATTCTGTCTTTTACCATAGATTGGATATATTCATGCATATCTTCGCCTTCAAGAACCTTACTTCTTTCAGCGTATATAACTTGTCTTTGTTTATTCATAACGTCGTCGTATTGAAGTACGTGTTTTCTTATACCGAAGTTTCTACCTTCGACTTTCTTTTGTGCTCCTTCAATAGATTTAGTTAACATCTTATGTTCAATAGGCATATCATCTTCTAGACCTATTTTGTCTACAAGACCTTTTATTCTTTCGCTTCCGAATAATCTCATAAGGTCATCGTCAAGTCCTATATAGAATCTTGATGCACCTGGGTCACCTTGACGTCCAGAACGACCTCTTAACTGATTGTCTATTCTTCGAGACTCATGTCTTTCTGTACCAATTATAGCAAGTCCACCAGCTGCTTTTACTTCTTCTTGTTCTTTTGCAGCTTGTTCTTTGAATTTGCCGTATAAATTATCAAATGTTTCTTTAGCTTTTGCTAAATCTTCATTTTCTGCTAATTCTTCAGCATCTATACTAGTATCAACTCTCTTTATAGATTCTTCAGTAAATCCTTGTCTTCTTAATTCCTTTTTAGTTAAGAATAATGGGTTACCACCAAGCATAATGTCGGTACCACGACCAGCCATGTTTGTTGCTATTGTAACTGCTCCAAGTCTACCTGCTTGTGCGATTATTTCAGCTTCTTTTTCGTGGTTTTTAGCATTTAAAACTTCGTGTTTTATACCCTTTCTCTTAAGGATTTGTGATAATAATTCTGATTTTTCTATTGATACAGTACCAACTAGTACTGGTTGATTTTTTTCGTGTCTTTGAATTATATCTTCTGCTACTGCGTTGAATTTACCTTTTTCGTTTTTGTAAACAACGTCTGGTAAATCCTCTCTTATTACCGGTTCATTTGTAGGTACTTGTACAACGTCCATTTTGTAAATTGATTTAAATTCTTCTTCTTCTGTTTTAGCTGTACCTGTCATACCTGCAAGCTTAGCATACATTCTAAAGAAGTTTTGGAATGTTATAGTTGCAAGAGTTTTTGATTCTCTTTGAACATGTAATCCTTCTTTAGCTTCTATAGCTTGGTGTAAACCTTCTGAGTATCTTCTACCAAACATTAGACGACCTGTAAATTCGTCAACTATGATTATTTCACCGTCTTTAGCAACGTAGTCTACGTCTTTTTTCATTATAGCGTGTGCTTTAAGTGCTTGGTTTATGTGGTGGAATAATTCAGTATGCTCTACATCTGTTATATTTTCAACATTGAAGTAAACTTCTGCCTTTTTGATACCTGATTCACTTAATGAAACAGCCTTTTGTTTTTCATCTATTTCGTAATCTCCATCTGATGGAAGTTCCTTTTCTTCTTCTGTTTTTTCTTGCTGAGTTTTACTTGGTCTCTTTAATGTCAATACAAATGTATTTGCATCTGTGTATAAATGAGTAGATTTATCCCCAGGACCAGATATGATAAGTGGTGTTCTAGCTTCGTCTATTAAGATTGAGTCGACTTCATCGACGATAGCATAGTTTAATTCTCTTTGAACTCTTTGTTCCTTATGAATTACCATGTTGTCCTTTAAGTAGTCAAATCCGTACTCGTTGTTAGTTCCGTATGTGATATCACATTCATATTGTTTTCTTCTTACTTCAGGAGTTTGTCCATGAACTATAACCCCTACAGTAAGTCCTAAGAATTCGTAAATTTTACCCATGTCTTCCTTATCACGTTTTGCTAAGTAATCATTTACTGTAACAACATGTACACCTTTACCTTCAAGGGCATTAAGATATACAGGTAATGTAGCAACTAATGTTTTACCTTCACCTGTTTTCATTTCTGCGATTCTACCTTGATGTAAAACCATACCCCCTATAAGCTGTACTTTATAGTGTCTTAATCCTAAGACTCTCTTAGAAGCTTCTCTAACGGTAGCAAAAGCTTCTGGTAGTATATCATCTAATGTTTCACCTTTAGCTAATCTTTCTTTAAAGGTATTTGTCATACTTTTTAATTCTTTATTTGTCATGGCTTCGAATTTAGGTTCCATAGCATCTATTTTATCCGCTATTTTTCCAAATGCTTTTAATTCTTTTCTGTCAGCCATGTTGAATAAGTTATCTAAAAAACCCATAGTTTCGCATCTCTCCTCATTGCATAAATTATACTATTATACATTTTAACATAAAATTTTAATATTTAATATTAAATATTGACTCATTTGTTAAATTTAATACTATTTTAATTCATTTTATTCTTTTTCATCATAATCCTGTGGTAGATAAATTCCTGTGTCTTCAAAGCTCAATTTATCTACACTTTTCAATTTTCTATTGATCTGTCTAGTTCTAGTTCCTACAAGCTTATCTATCTCTGAGCTAGCTTGATTTAATTTATTTTGTGCTGAATTAAGCACCGTTTCAAATTTAGAAAACTCAGTTTTCACCGCACCTAGTATCTTCCAAACTTCACTGGAATGCTTTTCTATAGCTAAGCTTCTAAATCCCATTTGTAAGCTATTTAAAAGCGCAACTAATGTAGTAGGTCCAGTTATATTTACTTTATAATCTCTCTGCACAAGCTCTACTAAACTTTGATTTTTAAGAACCTCTGCGTAAATTCCCTCTGTAGGTAAGAACATCAATCCAAAATCAGTAGTATTAGGTGGATCTATGTACTTATCTCTGATGTCCTTAGCAGATTTTTTTATAAATTTCTCTAAATTCTTAGATGCTACATCAATAGCTGCTTGATTCTGACTATCATACGCATCCAATAATTTATTATACACTTCTAACGGGAATTTTGCATCTAGTGGTAGGTATATCATTTCATTATCATAATCTTTGCCTGGAAGCTTTATAGCAAATTCTACAGTTTCTCTAGAGCCCTTCTTAGTTATTACGTTCTTTTCGTACTGCTCTGGAGATAAAAATTGTTCTAGTATTCTCTCTAACTGTACTTCTCCTAACACACCTCTAGTCTTAGTATTTGAAAGTACTTTCTTCAAATCGCCTACTCCAGCTGCTAGGTTTTGCATTTCACCAAGGCCTTTATGTACTTCTTCAAGTCTCTCGCTTACCATTTTAAAGGATTCTCCAAGTCTTTTTTCTAGAGTACTTTGTAGTTTCTCATCTACTGTAACTCTCATCTTTTCTAGATTATCCTCAGTTGCTTTTGTAAGCTCTGTAAATTTTTCATTTTGTAATTTAGTTAAATCATCTATACTAGCTCTCAAATTGTAGTTAAATGCATCTAATGTTCTCTCCATAGTTCTTGAATAAGTATCAAATTGATTTTTTTGTAGGTTAGATAAATCAATCATATTGGATAATATAGAAGAACTTAATTTTTCAATAGAGCTACCTATTTCTGTTCTATTCGATTGCTCGTTTTTTCTAGATTCTTCTCTATTTATTGTGAATTCTTCTCTAAGTGCCTTTTCCACTGAAATTAGCTTTTGCTCCATATTTCTTTGAATAGGATCCATATCGACACTTTTAGGTTTAATTGTTATATAAATATTTATAACCAATAATATTATAATAACAATCAATAAAGCTTCTACCATTTCATATACTCCTTTCCTTTTTATTTACAGTATTATATTTTAACATTAACATAAAATCTATGCTATTTTAATATACTAAATTTAATCTTAACTTAAATAAATTTAACCTTAACTTAAAAAAGCTATCGATAATTTCTTATCGATAGCTTGTAATACTCAAACTTTAATTAATAATTTATATAGCAAGACTACTATTCATGTTCAATTAATCCATAACCGCCATTTTCACGTTTATAAACAGTTGAAATTTCGTCTGTGTCTATATTTCTAAACATATAGAAATCATGTCCTATTAATTCCATTTGTAATACAGCTTCTTCTGGACTCATTGGTTTCATATCGAATTTTTTATGTCTTTCAATAACTATATCGAATTCACCGCTTTGTTCTTCTTTAGCATCAGTTTCAATATTTTGGAATCTAATACTTTCTTGTCCTTTAGCTTGATATTTTCCTTTTAATTTGTTTTTGTATCTTCTTAATTGTTTATTAAGTTTATCATAAACAACGTCAATTGCTGCATATAGGCTTTCTTCACTATCTTCAGCTCTTATTATAGGTCCATTTATAGGGATTATTGTTACTTCTATTTTTTGTTTTGCTTTTCTAGCACTTACAGTAACCTTTACTTCTGTGTCTTCGTGAAGATAACGGTCTAATTTACCTAATTTGTCTTCTACAGCTCCTTTGATACCATCTGTAAGTTCTATTTTCTTTCCTGTTATTAATATTTTCATAAGAACAGCTCCCTTCACTACGTAAAGTTCATAGGTTCATATTTATGTACTTCACTATTATGATAAATTTTTTATGTTTTATATTATATTCTCCATTAGTTTTAAATATCCTTTTAATTTTTAATTTTTTTTAATATATTCACCACTTTACAAGTAATTAATTTTTAAAAAATTTTAAAATAAAAATAACTGAGCATCCATTTTGTTTTATTATATAAGTAACCACACAAAATAATAAAATAAGGAGCTCAGTTATATGCGTATTAATAATAAATCTACTTTTAAAACTATAAAAAAATATT
>NZ_JAXEWM010000211.1:0-2559 GCF_034113885.1 Intestinibacter sp. | reverse complement strand
GAGGTTTCTCTAATAGCTATTTTAGATGCAGATAAGGAAGGCTTCCTACGTTCTGAAACCTCTTTAATACAAACGGTTGGACGTGCAGCTAGAAATGCAGAGGGTAGAGTTATCATGTATGCAGATAAAATCACTCGTTCTATGGCCGCTACTATTGAAGAGACTGCAAGAAGAAGAGAAATACAATCTCTATACAATGAGGAACATGGAATCATTCCTAAAACTATTCAAAAAGATATTAGAGACAACATAGAAACGCTTAAATTAGCTGAAGAAGAGGAAATTTACGGAATATCAGATACAGATGATAAGGAACAAATTAAAGCGAATATAGAAAAATTAAAATCTGAGATGATGGAAGCGGCTACTAATTTACAATTTGAAAGAGCTGCTGAATTGAGAGATAAAATTAAAGAACTGGAAAATAAATTGAAATAAATACAATTAATAGAAAGGAATTTATAATGGAAGATAAAATAGTCATAAGGGGAGCTAAAGAAAACAACTTAAAAAATGTAGATTTAGTTATCCCTAGAAATAAATTCATAGTATTTACAGGATTATCGGGTTCAGGAAAATCTTCATTGGCATTTGATACAATTTATGCAGAAGGTCAGAGAAGATATGTGGAGAGTCTTTCATCATATGCTAGACAATTCTTAGGGCAAATGGAAAAACCAAATGTAGAGTATATAGAAGGGCTTTCACCTGCTATATCAATAGACCAAAAGACAACATCTAGAAACCCAAGATCAACAGTTGGTACAGTTACAGAAATATACGATTATCTAAGACTTCTATTTGCTAGAGTAGGAGAAGTATACTGTCCAGTATGTGGAAATAAAATAAGTCAAATGACTATACAGGAAATTGTAGATAAAATACTAGAATTTCCTGAAAGAACCAAAATACAAATACTGTCTCCTATTGTTAGGGGTCAAAAAGGAACACATAAAAAGACACTTGAAAATATAAAGAAAGAAGGCTTCGTAAGAGTTAGAGTAAACGGAGAAAATTACGAGGTTACAGATGAAATTGAACTAAGTAAGAATAAAAAGCACAATATAGAGGTAGTTGTGGACAGAATAATCGTCAAAGAAGGAATTGAAAATAGACTTTCTGATTCAATTGAAACTGCTGTCAAGCTATCAGATGGACTTGTAATAGCTCAAATTATAGGTGGAGAAGAAATTTTATATTCTACTAAGTTTGCATGTCCAGACCACGGTATAGGAATAGAAGAGTTATCTCCAAGAATGTTTTCATTTAATGCACCTTTTGGAGCATGTGACGAATGTAAGGGTCTTGGAGAAAGTAGAACAGTAGATAAGGATTTAGTAATTCCTAATAAGGATTTATCTATAAATCAAGGTGCAATTGCAGCTTGGGGATCTGTCAGCAAGAGCAATGATACTTATTACAGCAAAATGGTAAGAAGTCTAGCTGAAACATTCGGTGTATCTCTAGATGTTCCATTTAAGGAGTTACCAGAAGATTTTGTAGAGGAGTTACTTTACGGTAAAAATAACGTGATGGTAGAATTTGAATACGAATCCAAATATGGAGGAAGAAGACATTATAAAGCTCCGTTTGAAGGTGTTCTTGTAAATCTAGAAAGAAGATATAACGAAACATCTTCAGAATATTCAAAGGAAAAAATAGAAGAGTTTATGGCAGAAACACCTTGTCCCAAATGCCATGGAAACAGACTTAAAAAAGAAGTTTTATCAGTAAAAATAAACGGAAAAAATATAATTGAAGTAACAGAGCTTTCGATAAATGAGTTAATAGATTTTATAGATAATTTACAATTAAGTGAAAAAAATCAATTTATTGCTCAGGAAATATTGAAGGAAATTCGTGAAAGAGCATCCTTCTTGAGAAATGTAGGTTTGGAATATTTAAATCTATCTAGAAAGGCAGGAACTCTATCAGGTGGAGAGGCTCAGCGTATAAGACTTGCTACTCAAATAGGTTCAGCTTTAGTGGGAGTATTATATGTACTAGATGAGCCAAGTATAGGTCTTCACCAAAGAGACAACGATAAGCTAATAGCATCACTACAAAATTTAACTAAATTAGGTAATACGCTGATAGTAGTTGAACACGATGAAGATACTATGAGAGCGGCAGATCACATAGTAGATATAGGACCAGGCGCAGGAATCCACGGTGGAGAAATTGTAGCTCAAGGTACAATGGAGGAAATAATAGCAAATCCAAATTCTATAACAGGGATGTACTTGAGTGGAAAGAGAAAAATCGAAATTCCAGACACTATTAGAGAAGGAAATGGAAACTTCATAGAAATAATAGAGGCAAGTGAAAATAACCTTAAAAATATAGATGTCAAAATACCTTTAGGAAAGTTTGTCTGTATAACAGGTGTTTCAGGCTCAGGAAAGAGTACACTGATAAATGAAATATTATATAAGAGTGTTGCAAATAAGGTAAATAGATCTAAAACTAAGCCAGGAAAGCACAAAGATATAAAAGGCATAGAAAATATAGATAAAATAATAAACATAGACCAAAGCCCTATAGGTAGAACTCCTAGAT
>NZ_JAXEWM010000210.1:0-4654 GCF_034113885.1 Intestinibacter sp. | reverse complement strand
AACACTTGTTATATTAGAATTAGAAAATGCATTTGATGATATACTTGTTACTGTCATTCCTTTTATTTCGCTCGGTATAACGATGTCTGTCTCATTTCTAGTACATCCAGTTATGCATACCTCTGAACCAGACTCTGACACAATGTATTCAAATCCTTTTTCTGGTGGTATAGCTAATTCAACAAAATTTATATTATTTTCTTGTGCATAAGTCTGTATATAAGATTGAGGATAACCGTATATAGTTACATTACTACATCCATTAAATGCATCGCTACCTACAGTCGTTACACCATCTAAAATTTTCACCTTTGTTAAATTAGTACATCCATTAAATGCACAATATTCTATAGTTGTAGCACTCTCTGGTATTGATAGCTCTTTTAAACTAGTACAGTCTGAAAATAAATTGTTTTTTATAACAGTTATACCTTCTGGAATATTTATACTTTCTAAGTTAGTACAATCGTCAAATGCGGATTCACCTATGCTTATCACACTATCTGGTATTTGTATATTTGTTAAATTATTGCATCTTTCAAACGCACTCATACCTATTTTTACTAAACTATCTGGTAGCTTTATATTTGTTAAACTACTACATCCAGAGAATTCATATGGAGCTATAGATTCTAAATTATTTGGTAGATTTACCTCTTTTAAATTAACACAGCCATTAAATACATATGATCCTAAAACTTCTACACTATCTGGTATTGTTATGTTTGTTAAACTTTTACAATCACCAAATGCAGCATATTGTATATCCGCTACACTATCTGGTATTTTGACGTCTTTCAAGTTAACACAATGACAAAATGCTGCTGTTCCAATAATAGTTAAGCCATTTGGAATTTGAACATTTTCTAAACTAGTGCAATAATTAAACGTGAATTGATTTATAGCTTTCACATTGTTTGGTATTTTTATACTTATCAAACTGTTGCATTGTTCAAATACTGAATCACCTATAGTTGTCACGCTATTTGGGATATCTATATTTTTCAAGCTTGTACATTTATAAAACGCACTTTTGCCTATAGTTGTCACACTGTCTGGTATTGTTATATCTTTTAGACTTATACATTCAGAAAATAAACTTGCTTTTATAGTTGTTAAATTATTAGGCAATTTTACAGTTGCTAAGTTAGTACATCCCCAAAATGCAGATTCACCTATACTTATAATACTATCTGGAATTTCTACAGTTATAAGGCTTTCACTATTTGCAAATGCCAAATCTTTTATAGCAATTACCCTCATACCGTTAATTTCATCTGGTAAAACTAAATTTTCAGCACTACCTGTATAATCTGTTATTGTAATATTTGAGTTATCTATACTATACTTAAAATCATCGTATATCTCATCTGCAAATGATACATCGACAACATTAAAATTACAGATTATCAATGTTAAGGCTAAAAATATAGATATTAGTTTTTTCATTTTAATCTCTCCCCTTTATTTTGAATTTAATTTTTTTGTATGTTTTTTAGATACCCTCTTATAATTATACCATACTAAATAATTCATTTAACCTGCCCACTGTTTTTTATAAGTTAAAAATATCCAATTTAAAAGAAAAATTCCATCCCTAATTGGTAGAATTAGGATGGAACCTTCAAATTAATCTATTAAAATTCTCTTTTACAAAATACAACTATACTCGAAGCTAAAAATAAAACACTCGCTCCTATATTAATCCAAATACACTTTAATAAATCTGATATTTCTATATTCTCCTTCAAAAGATCCATATTCACAACGACTAATTGAACTGGATTGTACTCTTTTATAGAAGGCAACATATTTAAAAACAACAAGCAAGCTACTATCAAACCACAAAATAGCATAGCTCCATATGAACTCTTAAATAAAATTCCTCCCAAAATCACTGCCGTTATCAAGAATATCCCAAATATCCATACAAGGCTTACTGAGAACAACAGATTTGCGACCTCAGTATCCTCCCAAAACAACATCGAATATAAAAATGTGACCAATGCAGCTAAAAAATACACAACTGTCCAAATCAAACAAGTTGAAGTAAATTTAGATAAAATCACTGTCTTTCTAGATAAACCTTTTGTAAGCATGTTGATAAGTGTACCCTTTGCAAGCTCGTTTGAAATTATACCACTAAACATAATCACCATTACGATAAGTCCCATTTGATTTACATTTTTGAAAAACTGCATCCAAGAATCCATAATCGTAGGCTCTGGTAGGTTTATGCTGACACCCTCCTCCATAAATGATTCTAAAAGATCTGGTGTAAATTTAGCTGTGATAGGATTCATAAATCCTAAAATCAAAAACACTATTACAAGTAAAAGTAATTTATATGTTTTGGCTAATTCGTAAATTTCCTTTTTAGTAAATGCTATATACGCTCTCATTTTATTTTACATCCTCCAAAAATAATCTCTCTAATGTAGGCTCTTGAAGTCTTATAGATATAGGGTATAAATCTGCATCTATCAGTACCTTCATAATCTCTTTTTGGATTTTTACTATATTATTTGAATGAATAAAAATCGTATTTTCTGATTTTTCTAGAGAGGTTTCCATTTCCTTTAATTCAGAATTATTTCCGAATATATTTAAAAATTGTGCTAAATTATCGCCATTTTTAAATTCTATCTCTAGACAATCTACAATATTATCAGCTCTAATTTGAGATAATGCACCACTTAGAGCTATTTTCCCATACTTTAAAATTGCAATTTCATCGCAAATTCTTTCCACATCAGATAGTATATGTGTTGAAAATATTACTGTAGTCTTCTCCTTGACCTTTAATAAAATATCTAGAATTTCTTTTCTTCCTATTGGATCTAGTGCTGATGTAGGTTCATCGCATATCAGTAGCTTAGGCTCATTTAAAAGTGCTTGTGCAATTCCCAGTCTCTGCTTCATCCCCCTTGAAAATCTGCCTATTCGTCTTTTCTTGTGCTCCTTAAGACCTACAAGCTCTAAAAGCTCTTCAGTTTTTTCTTTTATCTCTCTATTATTCATACCAGTAATTTGACCACATAACTTCAAATACTCGACTGGATTCATATATCCGTAGTACTCTGGCACGTCTGGAAGGTAGCCTATAAATCTATTTGTTTTAGTTTCTCCATAATGAACCTTCTCACCACAGACTGTTATAGTGCCACTATCTGGCTTTAAAAATCCAAGTATCATCTTCATAGTAGTAGTTTTACCGGCACCATTTTCTCCTATAAATCCACATATAGTATTTTCACTTACTTTTAGATTCAGATCCTTTATTATATGATTTGAGCCAAATTTTTTAGATAGCCCGTTGATTTCAAGTACATTCATTATTCTTCACCTCTACCAAATACAAAGTAGAATATAGGTCCTATAAATTGTACAAATAAAACTACTAACACCCATATTACTTTATTTCCAAATCTGTAATTTGGATGTCTAAGCACATGAACTAGTGCAGTTATAGCCAATATAAATTGTAATATAATAAGTGGTAATAATAATGGTAATTGATTCATAATGTTTGTTTCCTCCTAAAATTTAATATTTTTACTCGCTTTCTAACGCCAATAAACAAGATTTAAATCTGTACTCTTCTTTTAAACTAGCAAAAACTGGATTGTCCTTTAAAGCACTTATTACGCTTTGTTTTATTAATTTTTGGCTTCTAGGTGGATTTACTCCTAAATCCAAGTCTTTAAACCAAGATTCTATTTTGTCAAAATATTCATTTCCCTTTAGTTTAAAATTATATATACTCTTTACGCATACTTTTGTATACATCTCTATCAAATCTAGAGCTTTTTCCTTTTCTCCATGTACTGCATAAGCCTGTGCTGTACTTAAGTATAAATTTACTGCTATATTTGAATGAAGCTCATCTAAATCAAACGCTTTACATATTTCAAACGCCTTTTCAAAAGTTTCATCTACTACCTTTAAGTCGTTTGCATTTAAAGCTATACGTTGAACTGCATTTCCAACTAAACCTATTAAATGCTGGTACATACAAATCTGTGCTACTTCATCTGCCTTATCTACGTTACCCAATAACTGGAAGCTAAGACCTATGAGCTCTGCATCTTGACTATATGATTCGATATCTTCTCCTAAAAGCTCTAAAATCTCAGCTGGTTTATTCGCCATAGCTAGTGAAAGCGCCTCTAGGGAAACTATCTCCTTTATCAATTTTGGATCGTTGCTTTCTTCCTTTATTCTTATACATAAATCTCTCGCTTTATCTAAAATTTCCTCTTTATTTTCAAATAGCATATGGTGATTTAAGTAAAGCACCACCATTCGTTTTAAAAATTCAAAGCAAGAGTAGTATTTTTTAATGTACTTTTCACATTTTTCTAAGACCTCATCTGGTTTATTTTCAGTAAATTCATCAGCCAAGCTATAGTAAATTTTCTTTATATCCTCTTTTGTAAGCTGTGGTTCATATCCCATGAGTTCATCTAGTGATATATTGAACAACGTCGCCAATTGAGGAAGTAATAATATATCTGGATATGTTATGTTGTTCTCCCATTTTGAAACTGACGATTTTGATACGCCTATATAATTTGCAAGCTCATCTTGAGTTATGCCTTTATTTCTTCTGAACTTAGTTATGTTTTTCCCTATGTTAATTTCATTCATTTCT
>NZ_JAXEWM010000209.1:0-36391 GCF_034113885.1 Intestinibacter sp. | reverse complement strand
TACTAGAACATGGATTAAATGCTGGTCTTACTAGAAAATCACTAGTAATTGCTGTCGGCGGTGGTGTAGTAGGTGACTTATCAGGATATGTTGCAGCCTCATATATGAGAGGAATTGACTTTATACAAGTACCTACAACTCTTTTAGCACAAGTAGATTCATCTATCGGGGGCAAAACTGGAATAAATCTAGGTACTTACAAAAATGTAGTAGGAGCATTTTATCAACCTCAATTCACATTTATAAACGTGTCAGCTCTTAGAACTCTTCCAGATGATCAATTTAGAAATGGAATGAGTGAAGTTGTTAAATACGGATTTATATACGATTATGAATTTATAGATTATTTACTAGAAAACAGTGAAGATATCTTAGACAAAAGAGACTCTGCACTTAAATACATAGTAAAAAAATGTGCAGAGATAAAAGCAAATGTCGTAGAAGCTGACGAAAAGGAAGGCGGACTTAGAAAAATCCTTAACTTCGGACATACCTTTGGGCATGGAGTTGAAAAGCTTTGTCATATAGCTCATGGAGAAGCCGTGAGTATCGGTATGAACATGGCATTTAAGCTTTCTCTAAAGAAAAATCTAGTAGATCAAGAATACTATAATAAATTTTTACAAATATGTGAAAAATTCAATTTACCTACAGAATTTGAAGGGGCAGATGAAAAGGAAGTACTAAATATAATGAAGAGCGATAAGAAAAATAGCTTTTCAAAAATAAATATGATGTTGCCAGTAGGACATGGTAAGGTACAGTTATTTAACGATGTAGACGATGAGACAATTTTAGAAGTAATAAAGGGGTGCAAACATGCTTAGAGGAACTTTTGAATTAATAGGGGATAAATCAATATCACATAGATCAATAATGTTTTCTGCTATATCAAAGGGAAATAACAAAGTAAGTAACTTTTTAATGGGGCAGGATTGCCTAAGTACAGTTTCTTGCTTCAGAAAAATGGGTGTAGACATAGATATTGTAGGAAAAGATGTTTTTATAAAGGGTAATGGAATCAGGGGATTAAAGCCTCCAACAGATATACTTGATGTAGGTAACTCAGGTACAACTATAAGATTAATTATGGGTATACTTGCAGGTAATGACTTTGAATCAACTCTAATTGGAGATGAATCAATAGGAAAAAGACCTATGAAGAGAGTTACAGATCCGCTTAGAATGATGGGATGTAATATAACAGGAAAAGACGATGCAAACTTTACACCTATAACAGTTAAGGGTGGACATTTACACAGCATAGATTACAAAATGCCAGTTGCTTCAGCTCAAGTTAAATCAGCTATAATACTTGCTAGCTTATATGCAGACGGTCAAAGTATAATCCACGAAAAGGTAAAATCAAGAAACCACACTGAAATAATGTTAAAGGCATTTGGAGCTGACATAAAAGAAGACGGACTAGATATAATCGTAAATCCTGTAGACGAATTATTCAATCAAGATATATATGTACCTGGAGATATATCTTCTGCAGCATTTATAATAGTTGGAGCATTAATCAGCGAGGGCTCTGAGGTTTTAATCAAAAATGTAGGATTAAACGAAACTAGAACTGGAATTATAGATGTAGTAAAAAGTATGAATGGAAATATAGAAATCGTAGACGAGAGAATAGTAGGTGGAGAAAAAGTAGGAGATTTACTAGTTAAATACTCTAAAGACTTAACTGCAACTACAATAGATAAAACTATAATCCCTAGACTTATAGACGAAATACCAGTAATAGCAGTACTTGCTACACAAGCAGAGGGTACAACTATAATAAAGGATGCTCAAGAATTAAAAGTAAAAGAAAGTAACAGAATAAAAACTGTTGTAGATAATCTAAAGAAAATGGGTGCAGATATAGAAGAGTTAGAAGATGGTATGATAATAAAAGGAAAGACTAAGCTTCATGGAGCTTCTATAGAAACTTTTAAGGATCACAGAATTGCTATGTCTTTCTCTATAGCAGACTTAGTTAGTGATTCAAGAGTAGTACTTGATGATACTAATTGTATAAATATATCTTTCCCAGGATATTTCGATTTATTAAAAAATTTAAATAAATAATAGATAACAGATAAAAATATTTTGTATAAAAAAATAATCTTTAAAAAAAATAAAGTGAAAAATTTGTAAGATAATGAATTCTAATGTATTATAATAATTGATTTTCTTATCAAATTTAGATATAATTTAATTGCGGTTATTAAAAAATTAAACTATATTTTAGGAGGTTTTTATTATGAAATTACCAATAGCATTATCAAATAAACATATACATTTAAGCCAAGCAGATGTAGATGCATTATTCGGAGAAGGATATCAATTAACTCAATCTAAAGCATTATCTCAACCAGGACAATATGCATGTGAAGAAAAAGTTACAGTAGTAGGACCTAAAGGTCAACAAACTATGAGAGTTCTTGGTCCAGTTAGACCAGAATCACAAGTAGAAGTTTCTTTAGCAGACGCTAGAGGCTTAGGTTTAGCTGTTCCAGTTAGACAATCAGGAGATACTGAAGGAACTCCAGGATTCAAATTAGTAGGTCCTAAAGGTGAAGTTGAATGTGAAAAAGGTATAATAGTTGCTGCTAGACATATACATATGAGTCTTGAAGATGCTGAAAAATTCGGTGTTAAAGATAAAGATGTAGTAAGTGTTAAAACTGATGGATTAAGAGGATTAACTTTCCACAATGTATTAGTTAGAGCTAGCGAAAAATTTGCTTTAGAAATGCACGTTGATATAGAAGAAGGAAACGCTGCTGGCGTTAAAAATGGAGATTTAGTAGAATTAATAAAATAATTAACGTAGTTAATTAAATTATATGATTAAAAAAATAATAAGAAGTGTATGTATATAGTATACACTTCTTTTTTTTTTTAGTTAAATAATGGAATTTACTAAAAAAAAAAAGAAAAGAGTATTAATACTTTAAAAATTTCGTTATCTGTGCTAACATAATATATGGCAATCGAGTTTAGATTTCCAAAAAATGTTTATTAAAATGCTAATAAATTAAAGCATAAATAATAAAAATTACTTAATAAATTAAAAAAACAACAAAAGTGTAAATTAATTATTTGTTATATTTAGACAATTGTTAATTATCTAATTATCATGTATGCTATTTGATTTATTTAATTTATAAAAAAAATATAATATGGGTAAAAAAATAATTCAACTCTTTATTTTTAAAAATAAAATTAGATAAACAACAAAAAATAACATATAAAGACAAGTATTTTAATGAAAAACTTAAATTTTTAATTAATTTAAAAAATTAGAAGGAATTTGACAATTAATGTAGAAATTTATAAGTAATGTTTAGCATTTAAACATTTTGTTAAAAAATAGACAGTATTATAATAGCAAACCTTATTTTAATTAATAATATTTACTTATTTACAAGGAGGAAGTAATAAAATGGCTAAATTTATGAAAACTGTAGATGGAAATACAGCTGCTGCTCATGTTGCTTATGCATTCACTGATGTTGCTGCTATATATCCAATAACTCCTTCTTCAACTATGGCTGAATTAGTTGACGAATGGGCTTCTCAAGGAAGAAAAAATGTATTCGGACAACAAGTTAAAGTTGTTGAAATGCAATCAGAAGCAGGTGCTGCTGGTGCATTCCACGGATCATTACAAGCAGGTGCTTTAACTTCAACATTTACTGCATCTCAAGGGCTATTATTAATGATACCTAATATGTATAAAGTTGCAGGTGAATTATTACCAGGTGTATTCCACGTTACAGCTCGTGCAATAGCATCTCAAGCTTTATCAATATTCGGTGACCATCAAGACGTTATGGCTTGTAGACAAACTGGTGCATGTTTATTATGTTCAGGATCTGTTCAAGAAGTTGCTGATATAGCTCCAGTTGCTCATATGTCTGCAATAGAAGGTTCTTTACCATTCTTACATTTCTTTGATGGATTCAGAACTTCACACGAAATACAAAAAGTTGAATTAATGGAAAATGAAGAATATGCACAATTAATAGATATGGATGCTGTTCAAGCATTCAGAGATAAAGCATTATCTCCAAACCACCCAGTTACTCGTGGTACTGCTCAAAACCCAGATATTTACTTCCAAACAAGAGAAGTTTCTAATAAATACTATGACAATATGATAGACATAGTAGAAAAGAACATGGCTAAAGTAAGCGAATTAACAGGAAGAAAACATGGATTATTCGATTACTATGGTGCAGAAGATGCTAATCATGTAGTAGTTGCTATGGGTTCTGTTACAGAAGCTTTAGAAGAAACAATAGACTACTTAAATGCTAGAGGAGAAAAATTAGGGGTTGTTAAAGTTCACCTTTACAGACCATTCTCTGCAAAACATTTCTTAGCTGCTATGCCAAAAACTGTAGAAAAAATAGCAGTTTTAGATAGAACTAAAGAACCAGGTTCATTAGGAGAACCATTATACTTAGATATATGCAACATCTACAAAGGTGTTGAAAATGCTCCAGTTATAGTTGGTGGTAGATACGGATTAGGTTCTAAAGATACTACTCCTACTGACTTACATGCAGTATTTGAAAACTTAAAATTAGATGAACCAGCTAACGGATTCACTATAGGTATAGTTGATGACGTAACTAACACTTCACTTCCAGCTGCAGAACCAATAAAAATATCTGCAAAAGGTACTGTAAGATGTAAATTCTGGGGATTAGGATCTGACGGTACTGTTGGAGCTAACAAACAAGCTATAAAAATAATAGGTGACCACACTGATAAATATGCTCAAGCATACTTTGATTATGACTCTAAAAAATCTGGTGGTATAACAATGTCTCACTTAAGATTTGGTGATACTCCAATCAGATCAACTTACTTATTAGATGAAGCTGATTATATAGCTTGTCATAACCAATCATATGTTTACAAATATGATTTATTAAAAGGACTTAGAAAAGGCGGAACTTTCGTATTAAATACTATATGGGACGCTGAAGGATTAGAAGAACATTTACCAGCTGAAATGAAACAATATATCGCTAAAAATGATATACAATTCTATACATTAAACGCTGTTAAATTAGGACAAGAAATAGGATTAGGAAACAGAATAAACATGATATGTCAAGCTGCTTTCTTCAAACTAGCTGACATAATACCAGTAGACGATGCTGTTAAATACTTAAAAGAATCTATAGTTAAAGCTTACGGTAAAAAAGGTGAAGCTATAGTAAACATGAACTACAAAGCTGTTGACGCTGGTATAGATTCATTAGTAAAAGTTGATGTTCCAGCTAGCTGGGCTGAAGCTGTAGATGCTCCTAAAGCTGAAGTTGAAGAACCAGCATTCATCAAAAACATATTAAGACCAATGGTAGCTCAAAAAGGTAATGACCTTCCAGTATCTACATTCTTAGGATACGAAGATGGTACATTCCCATGTGGTACAGCTGCTTACGAAAAACGTGGTACTGCAGTTAACGTTCCTGAATGGCAACCAGATAACTGTATCCAATGTAATAGATGTTCATTCGTTTGTCCACATGCTTGTATAAGACCAGTTCTTTTAACTGATGAAGAAGTAGCTGCTGCTCCAGAAGCATTCGTAGCTGTTGACGCTAAAGGTAAAGAATTAAAAGGATTAAAATACAGAATGCAAGTTAGTATAATGGACTGTACTGGATGTGGAAACTGTGCTGACGTTTGTCCAGCTAAAGAAAAAGCATTAGTAATGAAACCATTAGAAAGCCAAGAAGTACAAGTTCCTAACTGGGCTTATGCTGTTGATGCTAAGAAAGTTGCTCCAAAAGGTAACTTAATGAACGATAAGACTGTAAAAGGTAGCCAATTCAAACAACCACTTGTTGAATTCACAGGTGCTTGTGGTGGATGTGGTGAAACTCCATACATCAAATTAGTAACTCAATTATTTGGAGATAGAATGATGATAGCTAATGCTACTGGTTGTTCATCAATTTGGGGTGGTTCTGCTCCTTCAACTCCATATACTTGCAACCATGAAGGTAAAGGTCCATCTTGGGCAAACTCTTTATTTGAAGACAATGCTGAATATGGTTTAGGTATGAGACTTGCAGTTAAACAAATGAGAGACAAACTTGAAGACGATATGAAAGCTTTAATAGATGTTTGTGGTTGTGAAGACTGTGCAAAAGTATTAAACGCTTGGATAGATGCTAAAGAAGACAGTGCTGCTTCAGTTGAAGCTTCTAAAGCTGTTGTTGAATTATTAGAAAAAGCTAACCCAGAAAAAGAAGAAGCTAAAGCTCTAGTTGCTAGTATAAAATCTAGACAAGACTACCTAGTTAAGAGATCTCAATGGATCCTTGGTGGAGACGGTTGGGCTTATGACATCGGTTACGGTGGTGTTGACCATGTATTAGCTTCAGGAGAAAACATAAATGTATTAGTATTCGATACAGAAGTTTACTCTAATACTGGTGGACAATCTTCAAAAGCTACTCCACTTGCTGCTATGGCTAAATTCGCTGCTGCAGGTAAGAGATCTAGAAAGAAAGATTTAGGCATGATGGCTATATCTTATGGTAACGTATATGTTGCTCAAGTTGCTATAGGTGCTGATTATAACCAATTTGTTAAAGCTGTAGTAGAAGCTGAAGCTTATGATGGACCATCTCTAATCATATGCTACGCTCCATGTATAAACCATGGATTAAAATGTGGTATGGGTAAATCTATCCAAAACGAAGCTGATGCAGTTAAATGCGGATACTGGCATTTATACAGACATAATCCTGAACTTAAAGCAGAAGGTAAGAATCCATTCACATTAGATTCTAAAGAACCAACTGAAAGCTTCAGAGATTTCATAATGGGACAAGTAAGATATGCTTCTATAGCTAAACAATTCCCAGAACAAGCTGAAGAATTATTCACTAGAGCTGAAGAACTTGCTAACGAAAGATTAGAAAGCTATAAGAGATTAGCTAATCAATAAGATTGGTTGAATTAGTGATAATTTGAAGGATTGAATTTAGATTAAAAATCAATTTAAATTGTGAAAAATAAGTTTAGATTGTAATAAATTTAAATAAAGGTATGGCGAGTCTTATGACTCGCCATATTTTGTGTTTGAAAAGTATTTAAAAAAGTATTAAAGAAAAACTTATCTGTTTTTGACTTTATTATACAATATATCCATTTATCAAATACATTTCGTATTCAGATGAACTATCATGATAAAAATCACCCATATAAGTTATATAATCGCCAGGCTCTAATGAACTTACATAATCTACATCATCTGTATCATCTGCTGAAATGCAGATATATATTGAGTATTCAGAGCCATAAGTATCTAAGTATACATATACACCGTTAGAATCACTTTCGATTTTTTTTATTTCGCCTGTCATTTCTATAGTAGAATCAGAATAATAGTCGTATGCATCATTATAGTCATTTTCAAAATCATAAACAAAGTCTTCAGCATATACTTCTATATAGTCCTCATATCCGTCATCATAATCCTCGTCATCAAAAAAAGCAATTATTCGTTGAAACTCTTGTAATGCTTCTGATGTTTCAAAGTAATTTGTAACGGAGACTAGAGAATTTTGTATATTGGAGAATTTAGATGAAAATCCGACTATTATGGCAACTATTATCAACAATACAATTACTAAATTTTCAGATTTACCGCTAATAGAAAATTTCGTCGCTTGAACTTTGTTACAGTGAGGACATTTTATCGCTGATTTATCCATTTCCATACTACAGTATTTACATCTTTTATATTCCTTCATCATCATGATTATTTTCCCCCTTAAAAATAATACTCCTTACAAAAAACATAATCGATATAGTGCTAAATAGCAACAAACAAAATTGTAACCAAAAAAATACAGACTGTAAGTTTCTCACAATCTGTATTTTATATAAAATATTAATTAATAAATATTTACTATATCAAATTATTAAGTTCCTATTATATCCAATTAAAATATTTACAAGCATAAGCTATACCATCATCTGCTGCATCCTTTGTCACAAATGTAGCTTTTTCTTTTAGTTTATCGATTGCATTTCCCATTGCGATAGAAGTCCATTCATCTGTAAACATCTTTAAGTCGTTTTTGCCGTCGCCAAATACAACTGCATCCTCGTATGGAGCGTTATAGTAATCTAGTACACTTTTTATTCCTACAGATTTGTCGTCTGGTTCAACAAAAACATAAGTATTTTGATAGCGAGCGAAAGGTACGTTTTGGAGATTTTCTAATTGATGCTCGTTTTCTAAAGTACATGCTATATAAGCTTTGTAAATAATGTCTATTTTATCTATATCTAGGCTTTCGTCTACAGCTGTTTCCATATAATCGTCGTTTTGGGTATCTTCTACAAATTTAGGAGATTTACAGTATCTAACCTTTGAGTTATCGTATGAAATCGCCCAAGAAAAACCTTTTTTATCACATTCTTTTATTAATTTAACGACACTTTCTCTATCTAGAGGATCTATTTTTATTAACTTATTGTCAATAGTTATACCATTTCCACCGTCGCTTACCATATTTTTAAATCCAATTTCATTGCAATAATCAAATGCCATAGCTTGGCTTCTTCCAGTTGCGATTGCACAAAAATGTCCTTGGCTTTCTAATTTTTCAATTGCGGTTTTAGCTGATTCAGGAATATATTTTCCTGGATTACCTACTGCAAGTGTTCCGTCGATGTCGAAGAAGAAATATTTTTTTTTAAAATTTTTATTTTCCATAAATTATCCTCCCAATATAAAAGTTCTAATTTCACAAAAATTTATATAATTATGTCTACTTTAATTATATTATAAAAAAATACAACAATTAATATTGTAAATTTCAATATGAGATTGAAAATTTATGAAATTTTACTGTGTCACAGTAAACATATTGTAGAGCTTCATAAGCTTGATATCATCCTTTGAAATTTTTAATTCCTTCGCTAGGTCGTTATTTTCTTCTAAAGGTTTTTTACTAAATAGCATTTTTAGAGCAATTGGCATAAAAGGTCTGAACGAAACACCCGACATAAGCCCCCATATTTTATCAGTATCTAAAAATGATGCCAATATATTTATAGAAATTTGTTCTAAAGGCGTTGCTTGGTTTTGTAGTATCATAGATGTAAGCGTATCGTAGTGTTTTGTGAATCCATAATATGTGTTTTCACAGTTTTGGTAGTTGTCAAAATCCTTGACATTCATGTAGAGCATAGTTTTGTAGCTTAGATCCTCTGTATGGGCTATAATATCTATCACACATTTTATAATTTCATTGCTTCTGCCGTCGTATATATAGGAGTAAAACTTGCTGGAATTTCTAAAAAAAGCATTTACTATATTGTTATTGTGTATTTTATCTATATTAGGTCTTATATACAAAAGCTGTTCAACATGAACGTTTAAAGCATTGCTGATTTCGTATAGAGTTTGTACATCTACGGAGATATCACCGTTTTCATATTTAGAAACAGTAGATTTACTTTTATTGATTGAATCTGCAAGCTCCTGTATAGTCATGTTTTTTCCTTTTCTTATGTTTTTTATTTTTTTGCCGATTTCGATATTTATATTAGATAAATCTTCCATATTGTACCTCCCTGTAGTCGGATATAAAAGTTTCTTAAAAAAGAATATTTGGATATACAAAGATATTCGATCCAGCTTATTATGAAGCCTTTAATGGTTGGTGCAAAAAGCTTTATGATTGGGGCTTTGAAAAAGAACATCTAGTTACTTGCAACGGGATTATACCTGCACTATACGAACTTGTAGACTATATAACAAATGAATACGAAAAAATTCTTATAGTGACTCCATTTTATGCATATTTTAAACATGCTGTAGATTTTAATAAAAGAGAGCTTGTGACAAGTGACTTAATAGAAAAAGATAATTACTATACTATAGATTTTGATGATTTTGAAGCTAAGGCTAAAGACGATAGAGTGACTCTATGCATATTCTGCAATCCTCACAATCCATCAGGTAGAGTTTGGACAGAAGAGGAGCTAAAAAGAGTAGGTCAAATATGCCTAGATAACAATGTTATGGTTATATCTGATGAAATCCACTGTGATTTACTTAGAAATGGCAAAAAACATACTCCATTAGCTAAGCTATTCCCAGATACAGACCAAATAATAACTTGTATGGCGCCAAGTAAAACATTTAATATGGCAGGATTTATGATTTCAAACATAATAATACCAAATGAAAAAATAAGATCTATCTACAAAGCTAGACATTATGATTTTGAAAACCCATTGAGCGTAGTAGCAGCACAGGCAGCTTATACAGATGGGTATGATTGGCTATGCTAGAGGAAGGATTAAAGAGAATTTGCGAACTTTTGAATAATAGATAGATGTAATTAAAAAGCTCCTTTGATATAAGTTTTAAAGATATATATCAAAGGAGCTTTTTTTAAAAATTAATTATTTCACTATATTGTAGACGTCATCTGGCGTTTCTAGAATAATTTTACACTGATTCTTCAGCTCGGGATTAGCTCCCCATAGAGCTAATCCAAATTCTGTATCGTTGTTTTCAGCACATTTTATATCGGTATATGAGTCACCTATAAATAAAATTTCTTTGTTGGTGCAATCTGCAAGCTTCATAAGCTTTTTAAGTGGTTCAGCAGATGGTTTTGGATTTTTGGTATCATCTATAGACACAGTATAGTCAAAATAATCTCCTAGATTGAAGTAAGATACTAATTTATCTAATTCATGTCTTTTTCTAGATGTCACGATCGCTAGTTTCATACCTAAATTTTTAAGCTCTGTAAGTATATCTAACAGTCCATCAAAAACTTCGATTTGATCTATTATTTTATCAAATCCACTAATCCACCTCTCTTGAGCTGTTTTATAATCTGATATTCCGTAATTTTCGAATATATCCTTTGCGGATTTACCTGTAAGTTCTAAAAGCTCTTCCATTGAAACTGATATATTGTAGTAAATATCAAGGCATTTTTGAAGGCTTTTTAAATTTATAATTTCAGAATTTAATAAAGTTCCATCTAAATCAAATGCAACCACTCTGTACATAGTATCACCAACCTATTTAAGCTCAATAGCTTGAACTACAAATATTTCTTCTAATTGCTTTCCCTCTTGATAAGTTTTAAATCCGCCACCGAATATAGTAGCAGAAGTTATTGCTACGTCGTTTGAATCGAATAACGCTAATTCGAATTTACGTCCTTCAAATATATGAAGAACTTTACCGTTTCCTAAATCCATTTGTCTATCTGAATCTCCGTATATTTCATCAAAGTTGGCTTCTTTTCTAAATAAATCGTATTGATCTAAGCTCTTTTGTAAATCTATATCTCTATAAGCTTCATTAGGAAATTTAGCTATAGCATCTTCTAATATATTTAATCCTCTAACATCTGTAAATCCCATCATACGACTGTTCATTAATCCATTTTCCATTTTTGTATTCCCCCTTGAAATGTCTTTTTTCTCTGTATATACAATTATATAATAATACAGTTTAAATCTAAAGTTATTTTTAAAAAGATAAGTTTGGGGGCTGGAATCCAATTTTAATAAGAATAAAAAGACCTGACGCTATGCTAATTCCACATTGGTATTGGTAAAAACAATTAATTTATCTAAAGGGATTCCGAATTTAAATAGACGACAGTACAGATTAGTACATTGCTTGCACTTATCGAAGTAGAGCAATGTACTTTTTTCATTATCGTAAACTTTCCAACATCCGCAGTATTTGTAATTTTTGCCTTGATTATCTATAAATCCTTTGACATCACAAAAAGGATAACTCAAAAACAAACCTATTTCGTGGGGTGTCGACTCAAGTATTTCAAAGCGGTATCTAAGCTGTGCTAATATGTTGTCTAGATTATCTAGCTTATATCCGTATAATTTTAAAAATTCGCTGCTTTTAGGAGAAGATAAGTCGCGAAGTAAATAATTAGGTCTATATACGTAGATTAGTGCATAGTCATTTTTTTCAAATACTTTGAAAAAGAAAACACCCTTTTTACTGTAATTTTTATTGTATTCTTTCAAAATGTTATCGACACAAATATTGTATTTATTTTTAAATTTAAATAAATTGCCTGTCTTAAAGCCAGCCAATGTAGGGGAACAAAACTTGATTAATTTAGCTTGAAACATATTTTACTTCACAACCTTTCTAATAATTATTATTAAAAAAAATAAAGAAAATTATTAGGTATTTTCAAAAAAATAACTAAGTAAGAATTATTATCATTTAATATTGACAAACAAAATCAAAAGATATATTATATAAATATAAATGATAATTGATATCGTTAGGAATTAAAATTATTACTTATATAAAATAAATAGATATATGAGAAAGGGTGAAGGTTATGTCATTAACTATGGTTAGTATAGGAGAACAAAAGATAATAAGAGAAATACGTGCTAAAGAACAAGTTAAAAGACATTTACAAAATTTAGGCTTTATAACTGGTGAAAAGATAGAAGTTATTTCAGAAAATAATAGTGGATTAATTTTAATGGTAAAAGGCTCAAAAATAGCTTTAAATAGAGGCATGGCAAATAAAATAATCGTGCAATAGCAAGTAATTGGGAGGTATAGTATGAGTAAGACGTTGAGAGATTTAAAACCAGGTGAAAGAGGAGTAGTCTTAAATCTTGGTAAAAAAGGACCTGTAAGAAAAAGATTAATGGATATGGGGATAACTCCAGGTGTAGATGTGGAAGTCGTAAAGGTAGCTCCTTTAGGTGATCCGATAGAAGTAAATTTAAGAGGATATGAGCTTAGCTTGAGAAAAGATGAAGCTGAACATATAAACTTAAAATAATTTTGAAATATAGGACTTATGTAAAATTTTAATATAGTGAAATTTATTAGATATATTAACCGAGTTGATATAAAAAGTAGTAGTATTAGAGGAGAGAAAAAATGAGTATAAGAATAGCACTTGCAGGTAATCCAAACTGCGGGAAAACAACATTATTCAATGATATAACAGGTTCAAAACAACATGTCGGCAACTGGCCAGGTGTTACAGTTGAACAAAAAACAGGAAAATATAAAAAGAATAAGGAGATAGAAATAGTAGATTTACCGGGAATATATTCTTTATCTCCATATTCAGCAGAAGAAATTGTAGCGAGAGATTATATAGTAGATGAACATCCAGATGTTTTAATAGATATAGTAGATGGAACTAATATAGAAAGAAACTTATATTTAACTTTACAAGTATTAGAGACAAAAATACCTACAGTAATAGCTCTAAATATGATGGATGAGGTTGAGGCGTCAGGAACAAAAATAGATATTAAAAAGCTTTCAAAATTACTAGGTGTTCCAGTAGTTCCAATAGTGGCTAGAAATGGTAAGGGTGTAGACGAATTAATGAAGGAAGCACAAAATATTGCTTCATCAGACGTACAAGATACAAATTTAGAAATATTTTCACCAAAAATTAAAAACTACATAGAAGAAATAGTTTGTTTAATTAGTGAGAATGAAAATCAAGGTCAAACTAAAAATTCTAACTCTTATGAAATGTGGCAAGCGATAAAAATCCTTGAAGAAGACGAAGTAGTAATGGGAAAATTGCCAGGCAATAAAAGAGCTAAAATTACTTCAATAGTAGATAAAGCTAACAACGATTTTGATGGAGATACAGAAGCTGAAATAGCAGATCAAAGATATAAATTTATATCAGATGTAGTAAATAAAACTGTTAAAAAGCCAGTAAAATCAAACGGTCAAAGAAAAGAAACAAAATCAGATAAAATAGATAAAATACTTACAAATAGAGTATTAGCAATACCAGCCTTTTTGGTAATCATGTATGCATTATTCCATATAACATTTGGAGAAGGTATATTAGGTATAGGTGTAAAATTCCAAACTCTAGTTTGTGACTTCTGGGATGGTCCATTTACAGATGCTATAATGGGCGCTATAGAAGGTATGGGCGCTGCTGATTGGGCAATAGGACTTGTAGGAGATGGTATACTTGCAGGTGTAGGAGGAGTAGTATCTTTCCTACCACAAATATTAGTATTGTTCTTATTGATGTCATTCTTAGAAGACAGTGGATACATGGCGAGAGTTGCATTTGTAATGGATAGATTATTTAGAAAATTTGGCTTATCAGGAAAATCTTTCATACCACTTCTAATGGGATATGGTTGTTCAGTACCAGCTCTTATGGCATCTAGAACTCTTGAAAGTGAAAAAGATAGAAAAATAACTATGATGATAACACCATTTATGTCTTGTGGTGCTAAATTACCTATATATTTAATGTTTGCAGCGACTTTATTTGCAGGATATAATCAAACATTAATAGTTTACTCTATATACATGATAGGTATAGTAGTAGCAGTAATAGGAGCATTGATATTGAGTAAGACAATGTTTAAAGGCGAAACTTCAAACTTTATAATGGAGCTTCCTCAATATAGAATACCGACTTTAAAAAGTGTTTTAATACATGCTTGGGAAAAAGTAAAGGGATTTGCTATAAAAGCAGGAACAATAATTCTAGGTTCGACAATACTTATATGGTTCTTATCTAACTTCAACTTCGGTGGAATGTGTGAAATGGAGGATTCAATACTTGCATCAATAGGTAATGGAATTGCTTGGATATTTACACCACTTGGATTTGCAAATTGGAAGGCAGCAGTAGGTGTTGTAACTGGATGGATAGCTAAGGAAAATATAGTTTCTACATTTGGAGTATTATTCGGTGCAACAGAAATGGTAGCAGAAGCAGCTATGGAGGGTGCTGCGGCACTTGACGGACTTGCAGCAGTATTTACTAAGGCATCAGCATTTGCTTATATGACATTTAACTTACTTTGCATGCCTTGTTTTGCAGCAGTAGGTGCTATAAAAAGAGAAATGGGTTCTTGGAAATGGACAGGCATAACAGTAGCATTCCAAATGGTAACAGCTTATATAGTTTCATTAATAGTATATCTAATATGTGGAATGATATTTTAGATAAAATGGAGATGTGAATAATGATTAATTATATAATAGCAATAGTAGCTATTTCGATAGTAGTAGCGACAATTGGTAATTTTGTTAAAAAGTCAAAGTCTGGGAAAGGTGGCTGTGGATGCGGTTGTAGTAGCTGTTCATCAGCTAGCAGTTGCCATTCAAATATAGATTGTATTGTAGATGATTTAAAAAAATAAAATAAAGTAACCTAATAAAAAACTCTAGCTTTTGGACCCAAAAATTTAGCTAGAGTTTTTTATATAAGTAAGCAGTACTTTTATCTTGTTCGCAATAAAAATATGTATCTTGATTTTTTAAAAAGTAATTAGTAATGGCTATATCTCCATTTGAAAAAGTTACATTCAATATATTGAAAATAGCTGCAGCGCCTATGTATTCAGGAAAATTTATTGCTAGTAATAGGCTGGATATAGTTGTAATTACAAATGGAAATATTGATACAAATATGTATTCGCTAGAAGTAAATATCATTCTATCGCAATAGCAAAATATATTAGCTTTTGGTATTATTAATTTTACGCTTCGGCATCCAATAATGTAGGCTGCGATTAAGTGTAAAAATTGATGAACTCCTATAAAAACTAAAAAAAACAGTACTGCAAATCCTAAATTTAAAATAACCAGTTCAATAGACGGTCTAAAAAATATGCTTATTATAAAAATAATAAACATAATATGAAAAAATTTCTTGTATATCTTTGAGATTATAGAGGGAATATCAAGCCATTCGTGTATAAGGTCAAAGCAATTTGTGTAGTCAAATTTTAATACTAATTTAGAATTGTCTTCTAGAAATTGATTATTTTGTACTTTCATATCATATCCCTCCTCTAAAAAACTGCATAAAAGAGCGTATATTTTGAAATAAAAATTTTCCTATATAGATTATATTCCATAAAAAAATGATGTTCAAGCCAGTTAATGTTAATTTTAGTGTAAATTTATTCATATATTTTTTTAGTTATTGTTTTATTTTAAATACCTTTTAATGATATTTCTTATATATTAAAATATCAATATAGATACAAAAATTGTAAGGAAGTTGTAAAGTTTAGTAAGGATTTTCGTTGAAGAATAAAAAAAGTAGTACTAAGATAAAAGGGTAGGATATAAAAATAAATACAGAAAAGAGGAACAGAAATGATAAAGGATAGATTAGAAAAATTAAGAAAATCCATGAAGGATAAGGCGATTTTCGCATATATAATACCTTCAGCTGATTTTCATCAAAGTGAATATGTTGGGGATTATTTTAAATGTAGAAAATTTATATCTGGTTTTACAGGATCAGCAGGTACTGTAGTTGTTACTTTGGATGAGGCTGGACTTTGGACAGATGGAAGATATTTTATACAGGCAGAAAATCAATTAAAGGATTCTAAAATAAAGCTATTTAAGATGGGTGAAGAAGGTGTCTTAACTGTTGAAGAATATTTAGACGCTGTTTTAAAAGAAGGCGACACTCTTGCATTTGATGGAAGAGTTATAAGCGCTAAAGAGGGAAGCAATTACGAAGATAAATACAGAGAAAAAGATATAAAAATAGTCTACGAATACGATTTAATAGATGATCTTTGGACGGATAGACCTCAAATGCCTAGTGAAAAAGCATTTTTACTAGATATTAAATACGCTGGAGAAAGTGCAGAGAGTAAATTATCTAGAGTTAGAGAAGAGATGAAAAAGAAAAATGCGACTGTCCATATATTAAATTCTCTAGACGACATAGCATGGCTATTAAATATAAGAGGCAACGATATAGCGTATAATCCTGTAGTTATATCTAGTATAGTTATGACTTTAGATAAGGTTTACTACTTTGTAGACGAAAATAAATTAAGTCGAGAAATAATAGAAAGTTTTGATGAGATAGGTATAGAAATCAGAGATTATTTTGAAATATACGATTTCGTAAAAGAAATAAAAGAAAATGAAACAGTTTTATTAGATGAAGCTAAAGTAAATTACAGCATATATAAAAATATACCTTCTGATGTAAAAATAATAGACAAACCAAATCCTACATTTATTTTTAAATCAATAAAAAACGAGGTCGAATTAGATAACTTAAGAAAATGCCATATAAAAGACGGCGTTGCTATGACTAAATTTATGTACTGGCTAAAGACTAATGTAGGAAAGATCAAAATAACAGAAATAAGTGCATCTGATAAATTAGAGGAGCTTAGAAGATCTGAGGATTCTTGCTTTGATTTGAGCTTTGATACTATATCAGCATATAAAGAGCATGCTGCTATGATGCACTACAGTGCAACTGAAGAAAGCGACTACGAATTAAAGCCAGAGGGAATGCTGCTTGTAGATTCTGGAGGTCAATATTTTACAGGGACTACAGATATAACTAGAACATATATATTGGGAGATATAACTGACGAAGAAAAATTACATTATACTTCTACATTGAGAGGTATGATACGTCTATCTAAGGCTAAATTTTTATACGGCTGTAGAGGTATAAATTTAGATATACTTGCTAGAGGTCCGTTATGGGATATAAGTATCGATTACAAATGTGGTACAGGACACGGAGTAGGCTTTGTATTAAATGTTCATGAAGGTCCAAATGGATTTAGATGGAAAATAGTACCTGAGAGAAATGATTCATGCGTTCTTGAAGAAGGTATGATCACGACTAACGAACCAGGAGTATATATAGAAGGAAAACACGGTATAAGAATCGAAAACGAATTATTGTGCAAAAAAGCTCAAAAAATAGGTTCAGATCAATTTATGGAATTTGAAACTATAACTTTTTCACCTATAGATTTAGATGGTGTAAATCCAGATTACATGGATAAATCAGAAAAAGAATTTTTAAATAATTACCACAAAGAGGTTTTTGAAAAAATTTCACCTTATTTAGAAAAAGAAGAAGTAGAGTGGTTAAAGGAATACACTAGAGCTATATAATTCAAGACAACAAAATAACCATAAGAATATTAGAAGGGGATCTATAATAACTTATGGTTATTTTGCATGCACAATGTTAATTACAATGTTTAATTATATATTTAAAATTATAGGGAATGCTATTTAAAATTATCTAAAAATTTACAATATTTTTATAATTTTTATAAATATATTGTATATTAAATTCATAAATAATGCAAGTAAAAGTATTTTTTTTATAAGAAAATTAATTAAAATTAAAAGGATTTATTATAGCGTAAAAATGACTAGAAAAGTCTATAAATAACCAAATAATACAACATAAATGATTAAAAAATATACATTATTAAAACGAAATATACAAAGAGTATGCTATAATTTATATAAGGATTTAGAAAAATGAAATATTAAAAAATAAAATTGAAAAAATACATTAGGAGGATTTTTAATATGAAAAATATATCTGATGAATATTTAGAAAGCCAACTTAAATATTTAAAATTACTATCTAAACAGTATCCAAGCATTTCTAGTGCAAGTGCAGAAATAATAAATTTAGAAGCAATACTTAGCCTTCCAAAGGGGACAGAACATTTCTTATCAGATTTACACGGTGAATACGAGCCATTTGTACATGTACTTAGAAATGGATCTGGCGTTATAAAGAGAAAGATAGAGGAGCTATTTGGGAATATAGTCTCTGAAGCTGAGAGAAAAAAATTAGCCACAATAGTTTATTATCCTGAACAAAAATTAGACTTACTTGTAAAAGAGGAGGAAGACTTAGAGGATTTTTACAGAATAACAATTCACAGACTTATAGAGCTTTGTAGATATGCGTCTAGCAAATATACAAGATCTAAAGTTAGAAAATTTCTTCCTAATGATTTCAAATATATAATTGAAGAATTATTGCATCCAGATCAAAATAGTCCACATAAAGAAGGCTATTATAAAAGTATAATAGAAACTATAATTGAAATAGATAGATCTAGAGAATTTATAATAGCTTTATCAAAGGTTATTCAAAAATTAGTTGTAGATAGATTACATATAGTAGGAGATGTTTACGATAGAGGTCCAAGACCGGATATTATAATGGATACTTTGATGGAGCATTATAATGTAGACATACAATGGGGAAATCACGATATTTTATGGATGGGTGCAGCAGCAGGTCAAAAGGTTTGTATAGCAAATGCAGTCAGAATATCTTCAAGATATGCTAATTTAGATATAGTTGAAGATATCTACGGAATAAATTTACTTCCTCTAGCTACATTTGCATTAGAAGCATATAAAGACGACCCATGTACTGAATTTATGCCTAAGGTAGGAGAAGGAGAGGTCTCAACAAAGGAAAAATCATTAATAGCTAAAATGCACAAGGCGATTAGTATTATACAATTTAAGCTAGAGGCTGAAGTAATAAACAACAACCCTGAATTCGATATGAAGCATAGACTTCTTTTAGACAAGGTAAATTACGAGACAGGAACTATAACATTAAAAGGGAAAGAGTACAAATTGAGAGATACAAACTTCCCAACTATAGATCCTAAATCTCCATATAAATTAACTAAAGAAGAACAAAATCTTATGGACAAATTAGTAGCTTCTTTTAAAGGCAGTGAAAAATTACAAAAACACGTTTCTTTCCTATTCTCTAAGGGAAGCATATATTTAATAGCAAACAAAAACCTACTAGTTCATGGATGTATTCCACTTGACGAAAAAGGCGAATTCATGTCTATGAAGATAAAAGGAAAAGAGTATAGTGGACGCGAGTTGATGGATCAAATGGATTCTTATGCTAGAAAGGGATATTTCTACAAAGACGGTCCTGAAAAGCAATTTGGTATGGATATGATGTGGTATTTATGGACAGGTAAATGTTCTTCTCTATTTGGAAAAGACGATATGACTACTTATGAAAGATATTTTATTGCAGATAAGAAGGCACATGTCGAAAATAAAAATCCATATTACACATTGAGAGAAAATGAAGATATATGCAATAAGATTTTTGATGAATTTGGACTTGACTATGAACAATCACACATAATAACAGGTCACGTTCCAGTTGAAAGTAAAAAGGGAGAAAGTCCTATAAAAGCAGGCGGAAAAATACTAGTTATAGATGGAGGATTCTCTAGAGCATACCAAGGAAAAACTGGTATAGCTGGATATACTTTAATATACAACTCATATACTCTTCAATTAGTTGCACATGAGCCGTTTTCTTCAGCCGAGGATGCTATTAAAAAAGAGAGTGACATATTGTCTACTTCAGTAGTTGTAGAGGATATAGCGCGAAGAATGTATGTCAGAGATACTCTTGACGGAGAAAAAATGCAAGAGGAAATAAACGACTTAAAGATGCTGGTTATGGCTTATAAGAAGGGTTTAATTAAAGAAATGTAGGTCGCAAAATTTTTATTTTAAAGTATAAAATAGAATAATTTAGAAAAAATATGTTAAGAATAAAGGTATATAGATTGATGAATTTTACAAAAAATTATTAGTCGATATACCTTTTTTATGTAAATTTAAATAAATGTTAATGAGCATTTAATATTTAACATAAACTTAAGATTGAATTAACATTTATTTAGCCATATAAATCGAATTTTAATGTATTATCTAATAGAATTAATTTATAAGTCTTAAGGAGGAGCAAACGTGTCAATAGCAATTAATCTATTAGGAGGTCTGGGATTATTCTTATATGGTATGAATATGATGGGAGACGGCCTTCAAAAATGTGCAGGAGATCAATTAAAGAAAATAATAGGATTTTTAACAAGTAACGTAGTAATGGGAGTTTTAGTAGGTACTGTAGTAACAGGTATAATACAAAGCTCAAGTGCTACAACAGTAATGGTTGTAGGTTTCGTGAATGCTGGGATAATGACATTATCTCAAGCGATAGGTGTAATAATGGGTGCCAATATAGGTACTACTGTTACAGCACAGTTAGTTTCATTTAGTTTAGAGGATATAGCACCTATAGCGTTGGGTATAGGTATAATTGTATATTTAGCAGCTAAAAAACCAAAGCATAAGCAATATGCAGAGATACTATTGGGATTTGGTATGCTATTTACAGGTATGGAATTTATGAAGGAAGCTGTAAATCCATTAGCTGATTTGCCACAATTTAGAGAAGCACTTATCTATGTAGGTACTCATCCTTTATTAGGAATACTTGCAGGATTTTTGATTACGGGTATAGTTCAATCATCTAGTGCATCTATGGGTATGCTAATAGCGTTGGCTTCACAAGGCATACTTCCGTTGAGTGCAGCATTACCGATATTATATGGTGATAATATAGGTACTTGTGTTACATCACTTTTATCTAGTTTAGGTGCATCTAAGAATGCTAAGAGAGCGGCGTTTATGCATTTAACTTTCAATGTAATAGGAACTATATTATTTATACTAGTATTTACTAAGCCGATAAATATGATAGTATCTTATTTAGATCCAAATGACATAGCTAGACAAATAGCTAATGCTCATACTTTATTCAACATTGTAAATGTTATAGTGCTTTTACCATTTTCAAAATATATAGTAAAGCTTGTTTTAAGATTAATACCAGTTACTGAAGATGAAGATGAAGCTTCTGACGTTAAGTACATAGATGAAAGAATGATAGAAACACCAAGTATAGCTGTAGGTAATGCCGTATTAGAGGTTAAAGAAATGGCACAATATGCAACAAAATCTTTAGAATACGCAGTGAATGGAGTTCTTAATTATTCAGAAGAGGAATTAAACAAGACTTTTGAAATGGAAGCAAAAGTAAATGAAATTCAAAAACAAGTTCTTAGCTTCTTAGTAAAATTATCTAAAGTAGGTTTAAATGAAGAAGAACGTAATAAAGTCACAAATTTAATATATGCAGTTACTGATATCGAGAGAATATCAGACCATGGAGAAAATATAGCTGAATTAGGAAAAACTCTAGTAGGCGACAAATTGAGCTTTTCAGAACATGCACAAAATGAAATAAGAGAAATATACACTTTAGCACTTAGCAACTTTAAAGATTCTATGGAGTGTTTAGAAGAAGTAAATCTAGAGCTTAGAAAAAAAGTTCACGAAAATGAAAAACAAGTTGATTTACTAGAAGTCGGATATAGAAATCACCATCTACAAAGATTAAATGAAGGTAGATGTACAGTAGACGCAGGTGTAATTTATTTCGATATATTAACTAACTTAGAGAGGGTATCTGACCACTGTAAAAACATATCAGATTATTCTTACGATGTATAAAAACATTAAATTTAAGAAATTTATAATATATATTTAAAGTAAATTATTAGAATTAAATGAAAGGTCTAATCTTATATAATGTGAGGTTAGGCTTTTTTTAAATTAAAATTTACAAAATTGTTTCTATGGAGGATATATATTTTATGTATAATATAATTATAAGGTATTAAAAAGTATACGAATTTAGAAATAAGGGGAATTTTTATATGAAAAAAGAAAAAATTTGCAGGCAGTGTGGTGAAAAAATAGAGGGAAATACTAAAAAGTGTTTGAAGTGTGGGGCAGACCAAGGAAATTTTTTTAGTAGACATCAGGGGTTTACAATAATTATGGTGTTTTTTATATTGATATGTATTGCCATAGGGCTAATTTTTAATAAATTAAACCATATAAATAATAGCGATTCTGCTGTATATACTCAAAGTGAATTTGAAAGCATGTGGGGAAATCTTTTTGATGGATTTGGTGAGGATCCTTGTATTACAGCATATGAATTAGCAGATGAGTACGAAAATGATCAAGATGATGCTGATGAAACCTATATAGATACATATATAGAGGTAAAAGGAGATATAGAAAGTATAGAAAAAATAGACTATAGAACTGTAAAGGTAAGCTTAAAAACAGAGAGCGATTATAAGTTAGATTGTTATTTTGATAGAGATTACAATGAAAAATTTGAAGAATTAGAAAATTATAGCTTAGGCAGAGAGATAACAACAGTTGGTGCATTGACTAGAAAAAATAAACAATTAAAATTAGAGGATTGTATTTTAGGTGATTGGGAAGTATACTATTCATTTGATAATACTTTCAATATAGATATAGATTTAGGAGATTTATTAGAGGATATAAAAGACAAAGATAAAAGTATAGAGCTTAAAGAAGATAATATAATGTCTTTTGATAGTGATATACTAGAATATGGATATACTTATGAAGATATAGTAAGCAATATGAATGATATATCAGACGGTGAAGTTGATATTTCTTATATAGGTGAAAGTAATAAGCTTACAGAAAAAGTAGTCCAGCTAGAGATAAATAGTCAAGAGGTCAACGTTAAATTGAGCAAGGATACTTCTATGTTTGATGAAAATTTAGTATATTTAATAAATAAAGAGCTTGAAAAATCTAATTCCAATAAAATGTTCTACTATTCATATATGGATTACGATGTGGATTTTGGAATAGCAAATATCGCATATTCAACTGAAGATGATATAAATAAGATAAATGAAGTATTAAATGATTCAGATTTAGAAATGGATCCATTTGAAAAGGAAGTAACTACAAAATCACTGTAAATAAATGTATATAATAAGTGAAAATTAGACAAAAAAACATGATGAAATATGGAATAAAAGTTGGAATTTCAATATTTTATCGTGTTTTTTGTTGTCTGTTCTTTGACATATGATATAAAATAAAGTATAATACCATTGTATTAAAATGAACTAAAATAAAAGTAAGAGGTGGACTAAGTGAATAATGTTAAAATTCAACCAGTATTGGTTGGTGGAGATATAAATTGTTACTCTGTTGCAAGAGCTTATCATGAAGCATACGGAGTGAAATCAATAGCTTTTGGGAAAATACGCATAGGTGCGACTAACCATAGTAAAATAATTGACTATAGAGAAGGTACAACTATAGAAGATGAAGAAGGATTTTTAAAGAAATTATTAGCTTTACCAGATGAATTAGCAGAGCCTAATAAGGTATTTATAATACACGGCTGCAAAGATGAATATGCCGAGTTTATAATAGATCACAGAGATATTCTTTCAACAAAATACATAGTTCCTTATATAGGAAAGGAATTAAAAGATAAATTAATAGAAAAGGAATCTTTCTATCAAATATGTGAAGAATACGGACTTGACTATCCCAAAACTCATATATTCAACAAAGGTGATAAGGTGATGGATTTTGGATTTAGATATCCTATGATAGTAAAAGCATCAGATAGTGTAACTTATTTCCAACATGAATTTGAAGGTATGAAAAAAGCATATATTGTCAAAGATGAAGAAGAGTTTACAAAGGTTACTGATGAAATATATTCTCATGGATATGAAAAATCTCTAATCATACAAGATTTTATACCTGGAGACGACTCACATATGAGAGTTTTAACTTGCTATTCAGATCAAAATGGTAAGGTTAAAATGATGTGTTTAGGACATGTTCTACTTGAAGAGCATACTCCAAAGGGAATAGGAAATCACGCTGCTATAATCACAGAATACGATGAAAAGGTAATGACAAAATTTAAAAATTTCCTAGAAAGTATAAACTATACAGGATTTTCTAATTTTGATATAAAATATGATACAAGAGATAATTCTTATAGAGTATTCGAAATCAACTTAAGACAAGGTAGAAGTAACTACTATGTAACAGGCTCTGGAAATAATATAGCTAAATATGTAGTTGAAGATAGAGTAGAAAACAAAGAATTAGAATTAAAAATACAAAAAGAACCTTTCTTCTGGAGAGTAATACCAAGAAGTGTAGTATATAAATTTGTTAAAAATAAAGACTTAGTAAATAAATGTAAACAATTAGTTTCAGAAGGAAAAGAAGCTACATCATTTGGCTATAAATACGATTTAAGTGGAAACATAAAGAGAAGTTGGTATATATTCCTATACAGTATAAATCAAATTAGAAAATTCAATAAATATTGTAAATAGAATGGAGATAATATGAAAAATATAACTGTAGGAGTAATGGGTGGTCTAGGACCTATGGCTTCTGTTTATTTCTATAAAATGGTGGTAGATATGACAGATGCTAAAACAGACCAAGAGCATGTAGACATGGTGATTACAAATAGAGCCACTACACCAGATAGAAGTGCGTATATTTTAGGACAAAGTGACGACAATCCAGTATATACATTAGTCGATGATGCCCAAAAGTTGGAAAAATTTGGAGTGGACTTTATTGTAATAACATGTAATACAGCGCACTATTTTTATGATAAAATAAATAAAAGTGTAAATATACCTGTACTTAGTATTGTCGAGGAAACTGTTAAGTATGCCAAAGAAAATGGACACAAAAAATTAGGAATTTTAGCTACTACAGGAAACATAAAGACAGAGCTATACCAAAATATGTGCAAAAGATTCGATATGGAATACTTTGTTTTAGACGATGAAAGACAAGAAAAGGTCATGGAGATAATTTACGACGACATAAAAAGTGGAAAACCAGCCGATATGAATAAATTTAATAAATTGGTCGATCATTTAAAAGAGAATGGATGCGATGGCGTAGTACTTGGATGTACAGAGTTATCTATTCTAAAAAACGACAACAATTTAGACAATGACTTGTATATAGATTCATTGGAAGTATTGGCGAGACAAACAATTATAAAATCAAATAGAAAAGTGAAAAATTATTAATCTAACTTTAAACATTGAAATTATAGGAGGATATATGGTTAAATTAACAAAGGTGTTAGAGGATGTTCCTTTTACCTCCAATACTAATTTAAATGGACTTGACGATATTGAAATAGTAGATATAGCTTATAGCTCTCTAAGATGTAAGGAAGGTTATATGTTTGTAGCATTAAAGGGTGAAACTGTAGATGGCCATAAATATGTATTCGATGCTTATTCAAGAGGAGCTAGAGTTTTTGTACTACAAGATGATATAGAGATGGCAGAAGACGCCGTTAAAATAATAGTTAAAGACACTAGAGTGGCTTTATCTCAAATGTCTGCAAATTACTTTGGAAATCCATCTAAACAGCTAAAGGTAATTGGCGTTACAGGAACAAAAGGAAAGACTACGATTACAAATTATATAAGTGAGGTTTTAAATAAATCAGGTATAAATACTGGTGTAATAGGTACTAATGGGACTTTCTTCAACAATATTGCAGAGAGTACAGTAAATACAACACCTGAAAGCTATGAGCTTCATAGAATTTTTAGAAAAATGCTAGACAGCGGAGTAGAATGCGTTTCTATGGAGGTATCTTCAGGTGGACTTCAAAAGAGCAGAGTTGATCATGTAGATTTTGACGTGGCTATATTCACTAACTTATCTCCTGATCATATAGGACCTAAAGAGCACCCTACGTTCGAAGATTATTTAGAATGTAAGGCAAAATTATTTACACTTGCCAAGCATGGAATAATAAATATAGATGATGAGCATGCAAAGGACATAATCAAAATAGCTACTTGTGATATCGAGACTTTTGGTATAGAAAAAGAAGCAGATATAATGGCAACTGATATAGAATACTCAAAAAGCATAGATTCTCTAGGGGTTAATTTTGTCTGCAAAACAAAAGAAACTAAATCTGATTATTATATATGTTCACCAGGTATATTTAGTATTTATAATGCTTTAGCTGTTATATCAGTATGTAAATACTTAGGTGTAGATAGAAAAATAACAAACAATGCTTTAAGAGAGGCTAAGGTTTGCGGTAGAGTAGAGGTTTTATCTGTACTACCTTATGCTACTATTATAATAGACTATGCTCATAATGGTGTGAGCTTAGAAAACATATTAAAAACATTAGAGCATTACGAGCATAAGAGATTAATCTGTGTATTTGGATCAGTCGGAGGAAGAACAAAGCTTCGTAGAAAGGAATTGGGAGATGTAGCTTCTAGAGAATGCGACTTAAGTATACTTACATCTGATAATCCTGATTTTGAAGATCCTATCGAAATAATAAACGACATAGCCAAATCATTCGATAAAAACAAGAGCAAATATTTAGTTGAGCCTGATAGAAAAAAAGCAGTTCAGCTTGCTGTCAGAATGGCTAGAGAAGGCGATATGATAGTGCTTGCAGGAAAGGGACATGAGACTTATCAATTGATAAAGGGTGTAAAGGTTCCATTTAGTGAAAAAGAAATCGTAAGAGAAGAAGCTAGAAAAATTCTTGCAGCTCATGCTAAAATGATGATGGCAAATTAATTAAATAAAAATAATAAATATCTCTAATCATATCAATATGGTTGGAGATATTTTTTAGTATAAAAATAAAAAACCGCAGCTTGTAAGTTGGATTTACGAGCTACGGTTTATTTTCTAATATATATTCCTATACGTTAAATCTAAAGTTTACAACGTCTCCGTCTTGCATTACATAGTCTTTTCCTTCAAGTCTAACAAGACCTTTTTCTCTAGCGTTTGCAACACTTCCACATTCTACTAAATCGTCGTAATTTACTATTTCAGCTCTTATGAAGCCTCTTTCTATATCGCTGTGGATTTTACCTGCTGCTTGAGGAGCCTTTGTACCGATTTTTATAGTCCAAGCTCTGACTTCTGGTTCACCAGCAGTTAAGAAAGACATAAGTCCTAATAAAGTATAAGATGATTTTATTAATTTATCTAGACCTGATTGTTCAAGTCCAAGAGTTTCTAAGAATTCTTTTTTCTCTTCTTCAGATTCTAGTTCAGATATTTCTGCTTCTATTTGAGCGCATACAACTATAACTTCAGCTTTTTCAGTTTTTGCAAATTCTTTAACCTTAGCTACGTGTTCATTAGAAGCACCGTCGTCAGATAAATCATCTTCAGATACATTTGCAGCGTATATAACTGGTTTAGAAGTTAATAAGTTTAAGCTGTTTACAAATTCTTGTTCTTCTTCAGTGAATTCCATAGTTCTTACGCATTTACTTTCACCTAGAGTTTTTGCTATAGAATTTAAAAGCTCTAATTCAGCAGCAAGAGACTTGTCTGCTTTTAAGGCTTTAGTAGTTTTGTTTATTCTTCTATCTAGTATTTCTATATCAGATAGGATTAATTCTAGGTTTATAGTTTCAATATCTCTAAGTGGATCTACTGAACCGTCAACGTGAACTACATTTGAGTCTTCAAAGCATCTAACAACGTGAACTATAGCATCTACTTCTCTTATGTGTGATAAGAATTTATTTCCAAGACCTTCACCTTTAGAAGCTCCTCTAACAAGACCTGCTATATCACAGAATTCTATAGCAGTTGGAACTATTTTTTTTGAATTATATAATTTGTTTAATACATTTAATCTTTCATCTGGAACAGCAACTACACCTACATTTGGTTCTATTGTACAGAATGGGTAGTTAGCAGATTCTGCACCAGCTTGAGTTATAGCATTAAATAAAGTACTTTTACCTACATTTGGTAAACCTACGATTCCTAATTTCATTATAATCTACCTCTCTTTATATTAAATTAATTATTTTTTCTCAATAATTTTAGGCATACATATTGTATTATACATCATAAACCCAATAGATGTAAACAATTTGAACCTTGTATATAATAGTAAAAATAAAGTTATAATATAAAAAGAATATTTATTAAATAAGTTAGCAAATATGATAAAGATAGGGTATTATTATATAATATAGTAATTATAGGGAAAAGGAGCTAGTAAATGAAAAATTTAAAGACAATAGAAATAGGGAAAAATGTAAACCTAACATTGATTCCAGAAGGTAAGTTTAAAACAAATCTAGTAAGTGTATTTATATCGAGAAAATTAGATAGAGATGAAGTTACAAAAAATGCTCTACTTCCAGCTGTTTTAAAAAGTGGTTGTAGCAAATATAAGACAAGAAGTCAGTTGACAGATAGAGAAGAGGAATTATACGGAGCCTATTTAAACACATTAATATCAAAAAGAGGAGAAAATCAAATACTAGGATTTAGTATATTATCTGTCAATGAAAAATATTTAGATGAAAAAATTCTAGGACAGAGTATAGAGTTTTTAAACGAAGTAATAAACAACCCTCTAGTTGTAGATGGAGGATTTAATGAAGAGTATTTAAACGTAGAAAAGGAAATACGAAAGGATATAATAATAGGAATAATAAACGATAAAGCTAATTATGCAGTAAAAAGAGCTACTGAGATTATGTTCGAAGGTGAACCTTATTCTATAAGCGGAAGAGGATATGTAGAGGATTTGGATTCTATAAATGGCGTGAATTTATACGAGCACTACAAGAAAATATTAAAGACATCTCCGATAGATATAATTGTAGAAGGTGAATTTAACGAAGCTGAAGTAGTAGATTTAATAAAACAAAAGTTCACATTTGAAAGAGAAGAAATAATTGATATACCAAAGAGCGAGTACTATAAAGAAGTAAAAGAGGTAAAGGAAATACATGAAACTATGGACATAGCACAAGGAAAGCTAGTTATGGGATATAGATGTAATGTAGATTATTTAGATAAGCAAAAGTATTACAGCCTGCTTTTAGGTTCTAAAATACTAGGTGGAGGAGCTGACAGTAAATTATTTATAAATGTAAGAGAAAAAGAAAGTCTTTGCTATACTATTTACTCTACAATACAAAAAAATAAATCTACTATGCTTATTTGTTCAGGTATAGAAGCAGAAAACTACGACAAGACAGTTTCGCTTGTAAAACAACAGCTTCAGAAGGTAAAGGATGGAGATATAACAGAAACTGAGATTTCAAATGCAAAGATAGGCTTTATAGATTCTCTTAATTCTTTAAACGATGAAATCGGAAGAGTTTCAGATTTTTATCTTTCACAATATATAGCAAAGGATAACAGCAGTATAGAAGAAATAAAGGATATGATAAATAAAGCTACAAAAGAGGACATAGTCGACTCTTTTAAAAATATTGAATTAGATACTATATATTTCTTAAGTAAATAGGGAGGCATAAATGGAAAAGATAGTCAACGAATTATTAAAGGAAGAATTATATTACGAAAAATTAGAAAATGGATTAGATGTATATTTTATGCCTAAGAAGGGTTTTACTAAAAAATATGCCGTACTAGCTACTGATTACGGCTCAAATGATTTAGAATTTATTCCAATAGGAGAAAGCGAGCCCTTTAGAGTACATGAGGGAATAGCGCACTTTTTAGAGCATAAGATGTTTGAACAGCCTGATAATACAGATGCGTTTGAAAAATTCTCTCAATGGGGAGCAAATGCAAATGCATTTACAAATTTTACGACGACAGCTTATTTATTTACGACTACAGATAATTTCTATGAGTGTCTAGAGCATCTGCTTGATTATGTACAGACACCTCATTTTACAGACGAAAATGTAGAGAAGGAAAAGGGAATAATAGCTCAAGAGATAAAAATGTACGACGACGATCCAGGTTGGACAGTGGCTTTGAATGCATTAAAGGCTATGTATGTAAACCACCCTGTCAAAGTAGATATAGCGGGAACGGTAGACAGCATATACAAGATAACAAAGGAGGAGCTTTATAAATGCTACAATACCTTCTACAACCCTGGAAACATGGCGTTATTTGTAATTGGAGATTTAGATCAAAATGAATTATTTGAAAAAATCAAGCTTGCAAATAAATACAATATGGCTAAAATGGACCATGAGATAACTAGAATATATCCAGATGAACCGACTACTGTAAATCAAAAGGAAATAATAGAAAAAGCTCCGATTTCTATACCTATATTTAATATAGGATTTAAAGATGACAAGGTAGGTATAAAGGGTAAAGAGCTACTTAGATACGAGGTTATAACAGATATATTAAATGAGATGCTATTTAGACGTGGAAGTGAAATATACGAGGATTTATATATGAAGGGCTTGATAAATAGAAACTTTGGAGCAGGATTTACTTCACAGGTGGATTATGCATTTACGATAATTTCTGGAGAATCAAAACAGCCTAAAGAAGTCAAAAAAACAATATTTGAATACCTAGAAAAATACAAAAGAGAAGGTCTAGATAGAAATACCTTTGAGAGATTAAAAAAGGCTGGAATAGGTGGATTTATCAAGTATTTTGATTCTATAACATTTATAGCCAATAATTTTATCTTCTATAAATTCAAAGACATAAATTTACTAGACTATGTAGAAGTAATGAAGGAAGTCACATTCGAAGAGGTAGAGGATAGACTAAAGAATCACTTTAAAGAAGAAAATTGTGTAATATCTATAGTAGAACCTATCGAAAATAAATAGTATAAATAAAAGTTGTGGGGATATTATTTTCTGCAACTTTTTTTAATAGATATACATCGCTTAATGATAAATGAAATATTTATTTTTAACCCATAAACTGATATAATAACAATGGTATTTATATAATTTACATTGTCAAAAGGGGGGAATTTTTTATGATAGATATGCATTGCCATATATTACCGGATGTGGATGATGGAGCAGAATGCATGCACGATTCTATAGCTATGGCTCTAATAGCTAAAGAACAAGGAATAAAAAAGATCATAGCTACACCACATTATCATCCTGAATTTAGATATTTAAAGGGTGAACAACTAAAAGAGGTTTACGAGAATTTTAAACAAGAATTAAAAGAAAATAAAATAGATATTGAAGTATATATGGGAAATGAAATTTATTTTACTTCTAATTTAATAGAAAATATAGAGGATTTGGACTTTTTTTCTTTAAATAATAGTAAGTATGTATTGGTAGAGTTTCCACCGACTAATTTCCCACTTAATTTATGTAATGTTGTATATGAATTAAAACAAAAGGGCTTTGTACCTGTTTTAGCTCATGTAGAGAGATATGTGAAAATTCATGATGATCCAGAGATAATTTACGATTGTATAAAGACAGGTGCTATTATTCAAATAAATAGCTCTAGTCTTATGGGGAAAAATGGAAAAGAATTACAAAAGCTATGTAATATTTTAATAAGCAGAAATATGGTGCATTTAGTGTCAAGTGATGCACATAGCTCTGGAAGAAGACGTCCGTTATTAAAGGATGCATACGAATATATTGAGAAAAAATATTCAAAGGCTACAGCTGACGATTTATTTATAAATAACGCCGAATGTATTATACAAAATAAAGACATCGTTGTTGAAGAACCACTTGAAAAGCCAGCGGAGAAAAGAGGATTTTTAAAGAGAATATTTGGTAGATAAGAGGTGTTTATATGGATAGAGTTGCATTTACATTATTTGGAATAGATATAATGTGGTATGGAATTTTAATAGCTACAGGAATGGTACTTGCTGTTTTGATCGCACTTAGAGAGGCTAAGAGACTAGGTATATCTGAGGATGATATTTTAAATCTAGCTATGATAGCAATCCCATGTGGATTAATAGGTGCGAGGGCTTATTATGTAATTTTTAATTGGTCGTATTACGCAGGAGATATATCTGAGATATTAAACTTCAGAGGTGGAGGATTGGCTATCCATGGAGGTTTAATCGGAGGAATATTAGCAGGACTTATATATTCAAAGGTTAAAAATATAAATTTCTTTAAATTAGCAGATTGCGTAGTGCTTGGGATACCGCTAGCTCAAGCTATTGGTAGATGGGGTAACTTTTTAAACCAAGAAGCACACGGAGGTCCAACGGACCTACCTTGGGGTATAATGGTCGATGGCATAAAGGTACATCCTACTTTTTTATATGAGTCTATTTGGGACTTAGGTGTTTTTTTATTTTTATTTATATTTAGGAAAAAACAAAAATATCAAGGACAAATACTTGTAGATTATATAATTTTATATTCTATAGGAAGATTTTTTATAGAAGGACTTAGAACAGATTCACTTATGCTAGGACCACTTAGAATGGCTCAAGTTATAAGCTTAGCTTGCATAATTTTAGGTGTAATATTAAATTACATATTATCTAGAAGAGCTAAAAATAATATATAGATTAGAAATATTTTTAAAGAAAGGAAGTGATGCTTTAGTGGAATTTAATCATGTATCTGTGCTTTTAAATGAATGTATAGAAAATTTAAATATAAAAGAAGACGGCATATATGTAGACTGTACTATGGGAGGTGCAGGTCATTCAAAGGAAATTGTAAAGAGACTTTCAGATAAGGGTCTTTTTATAGGATTTGATCAAGATAAAAATGCTATAGCTACAGCGAAGGAAAGATTAGGTGAGTATTCTGATAGAGTCAGATTTATCCACAGTAATTTTGCAAATATAAAGGAAGAGCTTGAAAAAATAGGAGTATATAAAATCGACGGAGTTTTAGCTGATTTAGGTGTTTCATCACATCAATTGGATGAGGCTGATAGAGGATTTTCATATATGCACGATGCACCTTTAGATATGAGAATGGACGTTAGACAGGACTTTTCTGCATATGATGTAGTAAACACTTATTCAGAAGAACAGCTTGCAAAAATAATAAAAGACTACGGTGAGGATAATTGGGCTAAGAGAATTGCCAAATTTATAGTTGAAGAGAGAAAAAACAAGCCTATAGAAAAAACAGGAGAGCTAGTAGACGTAATTAAAAAGGCTATTCCTAAAAAGGCTAGAATAGACGGACCACATCCAGCGAAGAGAACATTCCAAGCTATACGTATAGAAGTAAACAACGAGCTAGGTGTAATAAATAAAATGATAGATGATGCAGTTTCTATGATGAACAAGGGTGGAAGAATTTGTATAATCACCTTCCATTCTTTAGAGGATAGAATAGTAAAAAATGAGTTCAAATATCTATCGCTTAGCTGTATATGTCCGCCAGAGCTTCCAATTTGCCAGTGCGATAAAGTTTCTGAGGTCAAGGTAATTACGAGAAAACCAATACTTCCATCTAAAGAAGAGGTCGAAGCAAATCCTCGTTCAAGAAGTGCAAAATTGAGAGTTGCGGAGAAAAAATAGCGAGAAAATTTACTATATATGTAAAATTTTGTTGTTTTGATATATTTTTAGGTATATAATAAATATATTAACTAAATAAATTCTTATCAAGAGTGATGGAGGGAATAGGCCCTATGAAGTCCGGCAACCTATGTTTTAGATAGGTGCTAAATCCTACTTATGTTTTTACATAAGAAAGATAAGAGAAAATTTGAATTTAGACTCTTTTATCTTTTGATAAAAGAGTTTTTTAGTATAGTTTAAAATTTTCTATAAATACGAGTGTAAGAGTTTATTTGGGGAATGCTTATATTTATATATTATATTTGGAGGGACCAATATGGCAGAAAGAAAATTAGGTTTTAGTACATTACAAATTCATGGGGGACAAGAACCAGACTCAGCTACAGGGGCTAGAGCAGTTCCAATATATCAAACAACATCATACTGCTTTGACAGCGTTCAATACGGAGCAGACTTATTTGCATTAAAGGAAGAAGGACATATATATTCAAGAATATCAAACCCAACAGTTCAAGTATTTGAAGATAGAATGGCTCTACTTGAAGGTGGAGTAGGAGCAGTTGCTTTTTCATCAGGAATGGGAGCTATAAATGCAGCAATACTTAACATAATACAAGCTGGAGATGAAATAGTTGCATCACCAACTCTATACGGTGGAACATATAACTTACTTGCAAATATGCTTCCAAAATTTGGTGTAAAAACTCACTTTGTAAATCCTGATGATCCAGAAAGCTTTAGAGCAGCAATAAATGAAAAAACTAGATTAGTTTACGCAGAAACTATAGGTAACCCAGGAATAAATCTAGTAGATATCGAAGCTATAGCAGATATAGCTCATGAAAATAAAATACCATTTATGCTAGACAATACTTTTGGAACTCCTTACTTAATAAAAGTATTTGATCACGGTGTAGATATAGTAGTTCACTCAGCTACTAAATTCATAGGTGGTCACGGTACTACTTTAGGTGGAGTAGTAGTAGACAGCGGTAACTTCGACTGGATAGGAAGTGGAAAATTCCCTTGCTTAACTGAACCAGATATGTCTTATAACGGACTTAACTATGCAAAAGATGTAGGAGCTGCAGCTTATGCAACTAAATTAAAGGTTCAATGGCTAAGAGATTCTGGTGCTTGCTTAAGTCCATTCAGTGCATTTATGCTATTACAGGGACTTGAAACTATGTCACTTAGAATAGAAAGACATATTTCAAATACAAAAGCTATAACTGAATTTTTAAATAATCATCCACAAGTTGCATGGGTTAATTATCCAGGATTAAAAGACAACAAATACTATGAATTAGGTCAAAAATATCTACCAAAAGGAGCAGGCTCAATATTTACATTCGGTATAAAGGGAGGACTAGAAGCTGGTAAGAAATTTATAGAAAGCCTTCAAATATTCTCTCACCTTGCAAATGTTGCCGATGCTAAATCACTAGTTATACATCCTGCAAGTACTACACATGCTCAACTTAACGAAGAAGAACAAATTGCAGCAGGTGTTAGACCGGATATGATAAGAATGTCTGTAGGTATAGAAGATATAGACGACTTACTATGGGATTTAGACCAAGCGTTAAAGGCAACTATATAAAAAAAGTTGTAAAAAAATACCAATCGGTATATAATAAATAAATGATAATAAGTAGCTATTGATATATTGCATATTGGTAGCTACTTAATTTATGGAAAAATTTTTACTCGAAAGAAGTGGTTTTAATGGAAGCAAGTCAGAAAAAGATAAACTATTTGTTTTCTAATGCAGATTTAAAAAAATTAATTGGTCCATTGATAGTGGAGCAATTGCTTTTAATAGTAGTTGGCTTGGTGGACTCGATTATGGTGGCAAGCGTAGGGGAATCAGCGGTATCGGCAGTATCTCTAGTAGATACTATAATGGTACTTATAACACAGGTTTTTACAGCATTAGGAACTGGTGGTGCTGTTGTCGCAGGTCAATTTTTAGGTCAAAAAAATGAGAAAAAATCATGTGAAGCATCAGATCAACTGATGTTATTCTTATTAGTCAGCTCAATTGTAGTTATGATTATAGGATATCTTTTAAAGAACTTTATATTATACAAGGTATTTGGGACATTAGAGGCTGATGTAATGCATCATGCTACTATATATTTATTGATAGTATTTCTATCAATTCCGGGAATAGCTATTTATAATGGAGCGGCAGCGTTGTTTAGAGCTATGGGAAATTCTAATATAACTATGAAAATATCAATTCTTATGAACAGTGTAAACTTTGTAGGAAATGCAATTATGATATATGGATTAAAGATGGGTGTTATGGGAGCTGCTATTCCAACAGTATTTTCTAGATATTTGGCAGCTATAATAGCATTTTATCTTATAAGAAATCAAAAATTACAAATTCACTTATCTGAAAAAATGTGCTTTCATTTTGATGGAAGTATGATAAAGAGAATTTTGTATATAGGAGTTCCAAATGGATTAGAAAATAGTATGTTTCAGCTTGGAAAAAT
>NZ_JAXEWM010000208.1:0-9353 GCF_034113885.1 Intestinibacter sp. | reverse complement strand
AATACATCTAGTAAATCAGTATAAAATTTTTCACCTTTTTGTAATATAGCACCTTTCATAAATACGTATTCTCCTCCTCCAATACCCACGGAATATTAGCAAAAAATTCTAACTGAATCACAGGCAATGGAAAATTTTCTTCTAATAAACCTACTTCATCTTGAAACCCAATTTGGAAATTCTCATTAATTTTAAAAAGTTCTTTCTCATCTAATTCTTTTGACATTTGACTAGTTTCTTTCCACGGACTACCTCCACTAACCAACTTACCACAAATATGATAAAATCCAGCATAAAATAACGTTCCATCTAGATTTTTGCAATTGACATAAGCTTCTCTAGCTTTTTTCATATCAATTCCCATTTTATTAAATATTTCAACAATCTCCTGTGGCAGATGAGATACTGCCTTTTCAAAGTTGCGGCATCCAGGGCAATCACATCCATCTGCAATATTTTCTGCTACTTGATAAAAGCTCCTTGTCTTATCAATGTTTATATCTATTACATATTGATTAAACTTAAAAATCATAAACTAACTCCTACATATGATTTCATATTATTTCATTACCTTTTCAAATCTGAAAAACTCCTCCTTAAACTCATAATCCGAATCACCTATTCTAGGATCTTTATGATATTTATTAAAAAATTCAACAATATGAAATCCACATTTATTAACATAAAAATTTATATTTCTTTTTTCAAAATAAGGTGTTACCAATTCCCACACCTTAGTCTTAGGATATTTTTCTTCTATCATATACCAAACCTTCTGACCAATACCCTTACTATGACAATCTGGATATATATAAAATAAATCCAATGAATTATGCTGCGTCATATTATTTATATTTAATACAACCCCTCCAATCTTTTTGTCATCTAAATATATGTAATAAGTTTCTGCATTTGGATTAAATAGTGACTCGTTGATATCTTCATCTAGTATAACGTCTCCATCATCACTATCTCCAAATTCTTCAACAACCGCAATGGCAAATACCTCTTTTACATCCTGTCTAAATGAATTGTATTCTTTCTCTTCAACCTTTTTAAAATAAATATTCATATCAATCCTCCTTAAAATTTATATCTAATTCTCTCATTAAAATTTCTATCATCTCAGCTAAATCTTTTGAATTATATGTACTATTAAATTCTTTCATATAATCTATCATAAAATTATATGTATTATCCAAATTTAACTCTTTATCTTGAACAATATCTTCCCAATCTGCCCATGCAGCTGCATCCATTGTTCCACCCTCTCTATCTTCCCATAAAGACATGGAACCTAATAAACCTCCCAAATCATCATTTTTGCCTTCTTCAAAATATATCCTATCCAAAAATGCAAACATAACTTTATAAGCTTCTAATCTATTTAAATTCTTCATAAATACAACTCTCCTGTATAAATATTACTAATATAAATTTCCTTTAATCAAGTATTCTAATTCTAGTTTCTCAGATACTATAAATTCCCGTAATTTTCCATAAATTTATTCCTAATTTGTTCCTTTGACATATTAAAATGCTCCAAAAATTCTGGCATTACCATAAAAAGTGAATACATATAAGTATCTATTGTTTCTTCCATAGGTAGCCATCTTGGTAATAAAGATTTTACCTCTTCTTCATATCCGTCATCAAATGCCAATATACAAATCTCAAAATCTCTATCTGCATAAATTGCCCATTTTTTAGATAAAGGAATACATATTATTATATTAGAATTAAAAAATATTGAATCAGCCTCGTTGTTTTCTGGTGCATATTCTATTAAATTAGAAAATTCCTCATTTTTAATATCAACTGATAATTTAGCAATACTATAGTATCCAAAATAATGATAATAATAAGATTTTGGACTAGGATTTAAAACACTAAAAATCACATTGTTATCATTTGATAAGTTTGATAATGTTTTTACATTTTCCCAAAACCTATCATCTCTAATTAAATCAAATTCTTCACATAAAAACTTATTATATGGTTTCTTAAAAACTTTATTTGGTAATTCTTCATTAAGAAGAAAGCATTGATTTATTTTTTCCATTAATTCTTTATATTCATATTCTTTTTTTGTAAAAAATATTTCTGAGCACATATTCTCCTACTATTCTCCTTTTATAAATATTTTTATTAACTTAATTTTTACTTACCATAATAAAATTTCATCTATTACAAATATATTTTCACACATAAACATATATGGTTGTAAATTTACACCTTCATCTATTAAATTTGACTACTCTCCCAAAATCTTTATATACCTTAAGTATAATAAATTTACTACCAAAGATAAATTTTCAAGCTTATCTGTAACTTTTTTGAAACCTTCCCCCTCTCATTTTTATAAAATAACCATAATCTATATAAATACAAAAAGAGATGCTATAAATCTTTAACATCGATTTACAACATCCCTTTATAATCTATTTCCAAAAATTATTTTATACTATTCAAAGTTTTAGTCAATTTCTCTAAAGTCTCTATCTCATCAGATACAGTACTTTCTAAAAGCTCATTTTGTCTCTTTTCAACTTCCTTCAAAGTCTTTATCTCCTCTGAAAAATCATCCTTACCAGTTTCACATTTATCCATAATAGAATGAATAGTATCGTACAATCTTTCCTTACTTATAACTCTCTTATAACCCCATTGTGTAACATCCTCAGGTTGCTCGATTATATCGCTAAAATAAGTGTAGTTCTTTTCACTAAAATTATAAGCATACCAGTTATTGTCTATACCCCATAGATATTTATCTAAAGCCTTTTGACCGTCTTTATCCTCTAGAGCATCTATTGCAGAGTCTACCATATCTAAATTAGATTGTGGTATTTGATGAGGGAAAACTACTTCTTCCTCCCAAGTTAAGCGAACTAAATCATCTTCAGCCTTTTTAAATATTTCAAATACTGTTGAATATAATTCAGATGTTTCGTCTAAAATTTTATCTGCTGCTTCGTAATCGCCTTTTTCAACAGCCTCTTTGTATGCGTTGTTTTTAGCTTCTACAACATCGTAAGCAACTTCGGCAGCTTCTATAGCTTTATCTGCTGTTTCTTCTAATTTAGTTGTATCAAAATCTACATCCTCCATTATATCAGAATCTATGCTCTTTTTAAGTTCTTTAAATCTAAGTGAAAAATCTAGTGGAGAAACTGCACAGTAATCATATCCTAATAGCATTGTTCCATATAAATAGTGATTATATCTAAAAGCAGCTTCGTTGTATGTATCTTTATTATCAAATTGTGAATGATAATATTTTATAGAGAATTCTTCTCTCAATCTGCTGACAGATGATGGTATACCAGCTATAGAAAATGCAAAAGAATCAGTCCATGTTATAATTGGATATGAAACCTCTGTACCCTTTTCAAATACTCCGTCGACCTTAGGTATTGTAGTAGATAAATCTTTTACAAAAGGAGCAAGCTCATATGATGTTTGAACTAATGAACTTTCATAATCTAAAGAATGTGCAGGCATTTCAAAATTTATATTAGCTATAACCTTACCTGACCATTCTGGGTGTATATTAAACACTTGATTATAAGCTCCTGTAAGCCAGTCGTATTTACTGTTTTCAACACCCCATTCTTCGGCTGATGTTGCACAGAATACTAAAGTTTTTTCTGGTTGATATCCACTATCTACAATTGCCTTTGCTATACCAAGCATAATTGCTACAGATGATGCATTATCTTGGAATCCATCAAAATATCCATCGTAGTGACCAGATAAAACTATCATCTTATCCTTGTCTCTACCTTCAATCATACCTGTTATATTATAGCTTTTAGTGTCTTTTTCAACCTTACTAGAAGCATCGAAATCTACCTTTATTGTATCTTTGCCAGATTTTTTTATAGCTTTTAGTAGGCTATCTGCATCTTTTCTAGATATAGAAAATGCTGGTGTATATTCTGGACCACAGAAATCCTGAGCATTTAATGCTTCATCACTTATCTCTGCATAACCTCCGTCTTGAACTGCAAGTACCGCTGCAGCACCGTTTAAATAAGCTTCATAAACAGGATAATTTATCCACCAATTTTCACGTTGATTTATATCTATTAGAACTAATTTGTCCTTTACATCTAAATCTTTAAAATCGGCTTCAGTACCTTGATTTGCATATACGACTTCGTATTCTTTTTTCCCGTTTGTTTCGAAATTAGTTTGGTATCCACCTAATATAGCAGTTTTTTCCTTGCCATCTTTATCTTTAAAAGTCAAATTGGCATGATCAAATGTCCAACCATCTAATGTATATTCTTCCTTTTCAACACTAGTCATTCCAATTGATTCCATAGTTTCTTTTATGTAGTCTCCAGCTTCTGTTTCTGCTTTTGAACCAGCTGTACGATATCCTAAATCCTCATTAGTTTTGAATTTAGTAAGCTCCTCCATTACATTGTAGCCCCACTCAGTGTCGACCTTTTCTATAAACAATTTTTGTGCTTCTTCTAATGATAATTTTTGTGTTTTTTCCATCACTTGGCTGCTAGAGCTCGCACTTGATGAAGCACTGTTATTTGTACTACATCCACTTAATATAATACATACTACTAATAATAATGTTACGATTTTTTTCATTTTTTAAAACTCCCTTTTCGTTGAAATAATAGATTGTCCGCAATTATATGCGAAAATAGAGATTTTAATTTAAGGATAGCTTATTGAATTGTGTAAACAAAAAAATACAATCATCGTTTTATTTAAAGCTAAACTTAAAATAAAAAATAATTGTACTTGATTTACGATCTTTACTTTAATTTGTTTTATTTATTGTCAAAGTCTTGTTTTATTTATTATCAAAAATATTGTTTTATTTATTATCAATGTCTTGTTTTATTTATTCAAATGTAGGTATTTTATTTGAGCCTATACAGTAATTGAAACTCTTACTGCTCATATTGATCATTTCACAAGTACTGCACCGTTTGATGCAAATTCTTTAGGATTAAATCCCACTTATAAAATTTGAGCTTTCACTCATCAACACGATATCACAATCGCTAGTTCGGCATTTGACCTGGCTGTCCGTATGGCCGCTTATTTCTGATGTCTCAGATAGGTCAAGTGTTAAGATTTCTCTTAACGAATTAGTTTGTGACGATAGACTTAAACCTCTTACCTCCTTTCAGTTACTATCATAATTTATTTTTTAACAGTAACTATATTATATTATTTGGAAGTTATTGTCAACTATATTTTCTAAATATTATTAATATTAGAACTTTTAAAAACCTAATGTAAAAACTCCTTAAAATGATAAAGAGGCTAGAACTTAGCCTCTCGAGAAATGCATAAAAATAAAAAATCATACATTTTAATTTAAAAATATTTTTATATCTATATATCTTAATTATAATACTTTTTATGTAATTTAGCTAATTTTTTCTACTATTACTTTGGTATATTTTTCATTTCCACAATCACTAATTTCAAATACTTCTGCATCTGAATGGATTTTCAATGATATAAGTTTATTATCAACTTTAATATTTTCTAAATCATTTGTATTATCAATATTATTTAATTTGCAATCAAATAAAACTACTTCTATTTGACCTTCTGTAAAACTATCTATATATTCAGCTATACCTAATATACTATTAAAATCAGATACAACTGCTATTAATCTAGAAATTTCTTGCATTTTTATTGGAATTATTTTTAATAATTTATATTCACTATACTCACCATAATAAATATGATGAAAATTTGGTTTTATATCATCTACAACATCTTCTAAATTATAATCAAGACCATCTATAGATAAAATACATCCCAAATTATCTATGTTTTTAAATAAGCTTATAATTGATTCAAAAGCTATTTTTTTATTTTTAAATTTTTCTCTATAAAAATTAATAAACAATTTATCTTCATCATATAAATAATCCATTGTTATCACCACCTAATTACTAATACGCCTTTAGAATACTGCTATTTTCATATTACTTTAACTCTTCTCTAATCCTCATAAGAGTTTTTCCCAACTTATTCTTTCCTTTTCCATTCACAACTCCCCACTCTTTATCGCCCCAGTCATTGCCTTCCTCCAAATAAGCATCTCCTGTTTCAAGCAACTTTATCTTCAGATTTTCATTTTGTGTGAATTTAGCTAAGCAAATTTCATACATTATCTGCTCCTTTATCTTGTCCCAATTATGTCTTAGCTTCACACCTCTACCTTTTCTTTTAGCTTGAGCTGAGTCTAAATGTGCAAATGATGCTGCTTTTTTGGGGTCTTTTTGAGCCTGAAAAGCCGCCTCATTATTTTTATAAGTAATTCCATTATAAGTAACCTCTGCATTATAATAATTACTCAAAAAATAATACTGTCCTTTAAATTCTTTTATAATATTCTTACTCATAACAATTAATATAAATTTGAACTTACAACTTTTATTTGAAATACAGCAAAATGTGGAGTATCAGACGTTGGAAAATGTTTAGTTAAATTAGGACAGTCTTCTAACATTTTTTGCTTTATATTTAGGTCGACACATTCTTCTGCTATACCATTTATTCTTATCCAATCACGAGTTCCACCCTTTAATGCTATAATCTGCATTTGAGGATGCTGTTTTAATTGCTTATATACGTCTTTCATATCTCCAGTAGAGATATACAAATTATCATTATATTCCATAACTGCTCCAAATGGTCTTCCAGCTGGAAAATCACCGTTTATAGTTAATACATAAAATACACCGCACTCTTTTAAAAATTCACCTACTTTACTCATTATATACTCTCCTATCTAAATTCTTATTTATCTATATAATATCAAAAGAACTTTTTTTTCGCATTACATAACAAGTTTTAAAGTTAAATAAATCATATTTTGCATCAGAAAATAGATTTAAATGATTCTTATTGACTGGAAGTTATACAAGAAATATAAAATTAGAGTATAATTATTGTAAATATATTTATAAATAAAAAAGGAGAAAGTAAAATGGATAAAAATAGATATCCTATTCTAGATATTTTAAATGGAAATAACTCAAATGAATCATGCTGCTGTAGTAGCACAAGTAATTGCTGCGATGACATAAGTAAAAAAGAAAAGAATATTTTAATTGAATATCTTTATCTAGATTTAGTTACTTGTGATCGTTGTGTTGGGACAGATAAGGTTCTCGATGAAGTCGTAGCTTTACTTACACCTGCACTTGAGCTAGCCGGCTATACAGTTGAATACAAAAAAATAGAGATGACTACAATCGACGATGCTAAAAAATATAAATTCTTATCCTCTCCAACTATTCGTGTAAATGAAATAGATATATGTGATTCTGTCAGCGAAAATGATTGCAAATGCTGTGGAGATATCAGCGGTACTGCAGTCGATTGCCGTGTGTTTGAATATGAAGGTAAAATCTATGAAGTTCCACCAAAGGCTCTGCTAGCAGAAAATATTCTTAAAACAGTATTTTCTCAAAATACAGATTGCTCTTGTACTGAGTATGAGGTACCAGATAATTTGATACGTTTTTATGAGGGTAAAGAAAATAAATCATCTGGATGTTGTTGTGATGGAGGATGTTGTTAATACTTATATTTGTAAAAATAACCCTATACAGTCTAATACTCTCTGTATAGGGTTTATTTTAATATAGAACACCATTTTTAATTTTGTCAGCTAATTGTAAAATATTTTGGTGTATCTGTTCAATAATCTTTTCGAATTCTTCGTCGTCTTTTCCTGTTGGATCCTCTAGTCCCCAATCCTCTCTATATTCACATGGAAGATAAGGGCAGCTGACATTACAGCCCATAGTGATTACAACATCGACATCTGGTATATCATCTAGCAATTTTGAATACTGCGTTTTCTCCATATCTATTTTATATTTTTGCTTCATCAACCTAACAGCATCTTGATTTATCTTTGGCTTTGTTTCTGTTCCTGCAGAGTAGCTATCGAAAATATCTGAAGCTAAATATTTTCCAAGCGCCTCGGCAATTTGGCTGCGACATGAATTGTGAACACAAATAAATGCTACTTTGATTTTATCATTCATATTTTGAAAACTATCCTTTCGTATTATTTCTATGTTATTAATACATAGAGTATACCTATATATCGATAAATGTCAATATATTTTAATTAAATAAATCGTAACATATTGACATTTATCGATATATAAATATAATAAAGATAAATAGAAATTTATAAATGTGAGGTGAAGTAAATGGCAACTTCATATAAAGAGATTTCAAGAGTCTTTAAAGCATTTTGTGATGAGAATCGTTTACAAATTTTAGATCTTCTTAGAAGTGGAGAAAAATGTGCTTGCAAGCTACTGGATGAATTGCATATTACACAATCTACACTTTCTCATCATATGAAAATTTTATGTGATGCAGGAGTTGTTATTGGTCGTAAGGAAGGAAAATGGGTACATTATTCGATTGATGAAAAAGGTGCAGAATATGCACAAATGTTATTAAAGCAACAACTCACACTAAATGAGTTTATAGAACCTGACGACGAATGTTGTAATAAATAAATTGAGCCATCTAGAAAGGATGGTTTAATTTTTAAAAAACATTTCAATATTCTTAAATAAATTTGAATATGCAAAGGTTTCAATTCCAATGGCAATTTTAATTTTGATTATGATCTATCCTATGATGCTCAAAGTAGATTTCAAAAGTATAAAAAATGTAGGTAAAAATCCAAAGGGTTTAATTGTCACATGGGTAGTCAATTGGTTGATTAAACCATTTACAATGTATGGTATAGCTTCATTGTTTTTCTTTGCGATTTTTAAAGCATTTATTACACCTGATTTAGCGACTGAATATCTTGCAGGTGCAGTTTTATTAGGTGCTGCTCCTTGTACAGCTATGGTATTTGTATGGAGTACTCTGACAAAAGGGAACCCAGCTTATACAGTAGTTCAAGTAGCGACTAATGATTTAATTATTTTATTTGCATTTGTACCGATTGTAAAATTCCTACTTGGAGTTTCAAATGTAATTGTACCTACAGATACTTTATTTCTCAGTGTAATACTATTTGTGGTTATTCCTTTAGCAGGTGGTATTTTGACAAGAATCTTCGTTGTAAAAAATAAAGGAGTCGATTATTTTGAAAATATTTTCGTTAATAAATTTGATTCTGTCACAATTGTAGGACTGTTGCTTACATTAGTACTGATTTTCATGGGACAAAGTAAAGTGATTTTAGAAAATCCATTACATATTGTTTTAATTGCAGTGCCGTTGACTATTCAGACTTTCTTTATTTTCTTTATTTCATACTTTACTAGTAAGCTTTTGAAATTACCTCACGACATTGCTGCACCAGCTGG
>NZ_JAXEWM010000207.1:0-2177 GCF_034113885.1 Intestinibacter sp. | reverse complement strand
GCGTGCTCTTGTGAAGGATGGCACTTCTAAATTCCTTGATGAATCCGAGCTCAAATCCGATGTTGATAGTATACTAAGTCTCATAGATTCTACATTATATAAACTTAAAGAACTTTCGGAAAATAGTACGAAAACCTCATTGAAAGATTTTTTGATAGAATCTATATTATAAATCGTAAACATATCGCAATTCCAGAGGATTGATGAAACTTATTTATAATAAAGAAAAAAGCCCCTCGTGAGAGGGGCTTTTTTTGTATATATATGTAAAAAGTGGATTGACAATTTAAATTTTATAGTCAAAGACAGTATCACATAATTTATTATATTATAAACTAAGAATTTTTCAAAAAAAAAAACATACTTATGAGATCAATTAAAAATTATTTAAACGAGTCTATAGAAAACGAAGACTATTTGAGCGAATCTGTTCTTGATAACAGTACGATATTTTCAGGTCGCGAAAGTGATAAAGAAGCGATAGAAAATTGGCTCAACGATAATTATAAGATTACTGGAAGATTAACCATCAAGGACATTTCTGGCGATATTGTCATCGGCTGTACCGGCAGTGTTGAGGTTAAAAATATATTGCGAATTAATTCACTTACAAATGGCATGTTCCGTTGGGGTGTTGTTAGACATTATTTTGACTGTGTTAATTGTTATGAATTAACATCTCTTGAAGGTGCTCCCGAAAAGGTTGGTGGATATTTTAACTGCACATATTGTAGAAAATTAACATCTCTTGAAGGTGCCCCTAAAGAAGTTGGAGGTTGGTTTGCTTGCTCCAGCTGCGGAGAATTAACATCTCTTGAAGGTGCTCCCATGACTGTTAAAGGTGATTTTAATTGTGATAATTGCAAAAAACTATCATCTCTTGAAGGTGCGCCGATAGAAATCGGTGGAAATTTTGACTGTTCTCGATGTACAAATCTAAAATCCCTCGAAGGTGCTCCTGAAATAGTTCGCGGTGTTTTTAATTGTTCTGAGTGTGACAGCCTGAGATCACTTATGGGTGCCCCTAAAGAAGTGGGTAAGAGTTTTGATTGTATTAAATGCAATAAATTAACAACACTTAAAGGTGCTCCGGAGAAGGTTGGTGAAGAATTTCTGTGCTTTGATTGTCCGAGATTAACATCCCTTGAAGGTGCTCCTAAAAAAGTTGGCGGGAAATTTTATTGCAGCAGATGTGATAGCTTAACAATTACTGATGATGATCGTAGAAAGTATAATATACGTGACGACCGCAGGCTTGGTTTATAATATTTAGTTATAATAAAGAAAAAAGTTCCTCGTGAGAGGGACTTTTTTTTGCAAAAAATGGATATTTTTACCGCATTTTTACTAAATTATTGTTCAGAATCAGTTATATATATTTGAACATAAAAAATACAAATATGGCAACATCTATTAAAAATTATTTAAATGAATCAATTCTCGATGCTGATAAGCCCGCAAGTTTGAGAGCTGCTAAAAAGGAAATAAGAGAATGGATATTAGCAAATTGTAAACTTAGAAATGGCAGTAAACGAATAGATGTGTCGGATGATTTTGTAGTAGATTGCGACTGTGAAATTCGTTATAGGAATATAAATACAAAATCACTTACAAACGGTAAGTTCAAATGGGGGTATGTGAGATATTTTTTCTGCGGTTGGACACAAATAACCTCTCTTGAAGGTGCTCCAAGAAAATGCGAGGTTTTCAATTGTGAAAATTGTCCATTGTTAACCTCTCTTGAAGGTGCTCCCGAAGAAGTCACTGGACGATTTGAGTGTAGTGGTTGTAATAATCTAAAAACTCTCAAAGGTGCACCCGAAGAAGCTGGTTCTTTTATTTGCAAATATTGTCAAGTATTGAAGACACTCGATGGTGCTCCGGAAAAGGTTAACGGATGGTTTGATTGTAGTGAATGTCACGGCTTGCAAAACTTCAAAGGTGCACCAAAAGTAATCAACGGTAGAGTTAGATGTAAGTGGTGTGAAGGTTTAAAAAACTTTATAGGATTGCCCGATAGGATTGGTGAATGGATTGAGTGCAGTGGATGTGACAGTCTAACAATCACTGACGAGGATCGTAAAAAGTATAATATACATGATTTTGATTAGGATTATTTATATATATAAGAAAAAAAAGTTCCTCGTGAGAGGAATTTTTTTTGCAAAAAAATGTAT
>NZ_JAXEWM010000206.1:0-5190 GCF_034113885.1 Intestinibacter sp. | reverse complement strand
CTATAAATGCTGAAATCTCCTGTCTTTTATGTATTTCTGTATATAGCATTCCACTTACTATATCGCCACCAAAGTAATTCGCTACTGATGGGAAGCAGTAGACATATCCCTTTATAGGAATATCAATTTCTTCAGCCTTTATAAAGCTAGTTTGATTAAATACTGGTGTATAAGGTGTTTGGAATATAGTCCATGGATCTATATCAAGTAAAAAATGAATCATTGTAGTGTTTCCTGCTACTGTCATAATACTTACATCTTCTCCTGTTATGCCAGTTTTTTCTTCTATTATATCAATTAATTCCTTAAAAGTATCTGTTGTCGCTTTGTGTATTTCGTGTAATTTTTCTTTTGAATTTCTAGTATAGAATATTCTATTTAATATATCTTCTCCAAAGGCAATTTGCTTGTTAAATATACTTTCTTCTGAAATTATATCTCCTGTCTTTAAATCTACTAATCTCATAATTACAGTTGTGCTTCCCAAATCTACGCACAATCCATAATTTCTACTTGTTGTATCCCCTGGTTCAACATCAGTAACTACCCAATCATAATCGCGTTTTACTAATGTAACAGTTATCTCAAAATTAGCCTCTCTGCACATAGGATATAATTTTTTTATTATATTATAAGGAATAGTGACATTATCGTATTTTTCCTTTAGCGCTTTAAAAATTTTATCTCTATCGCTTTTTCTATTTTCGTTATTTGGCATTTCTAATTTTAAAAATATTTTTTCACTTAACGCATTCATTTATTTCAACTCCTATCTTGGTATAGATTTTTTTAATTTATTTTTTATTATATTAAATACTACAACTACAGTTATCCCAAATAATACTCCACAGCTATCGATTACCACATCTCTAAACTCACAAGCACGACCTGGCACAAAATATTGGTGGATTTCATCAGAAACTGCATATAGTACTGATATCAAAAATGCAGCTATAAACTCATTCTTGAAATTAAACCTTTTTAAATATATAGATTCTACAAAGCAAAGACCTCCTAATACGGCATATGCACTAAAATGAGCTCCTTTTCTAACTATAAATTGCATGTCTTCTACTATATTATCTTGAATAGATTTATCTAATCCTCTAAAATTCGAAAAGAATGTATTTAGAACATCGTATGTAAATCCCCCACTTATATTCGAGGATTGTGTTGCATTCTTAGCTGACATACTAAATATAAATGCCATCCATAAAATTATAATTATCGCTAAAATAATTATTTTCACTTTATCCTTCATTGCTTCACCTACCGATATAAAATTTATAATACTTCTAAACTATTATATCACTTATTTAAAAAAATAACTGAGCTTTTACATCGTAAATAACATAAAAGCTCAGTTATAATATGGTTATTAGCAATTAATTTTTATTATACAGTAATGTATAAAATTTTATATCAACTGTATTGATTTATTAGATATTGCAATTATTAATTTCTTGATATAACAACATACCTAGATTTCCATCCATAAATACATCCTCTTGTTTATCGGCAAAAATATATTTTGAAGCAATTCCCGTAAATATAATTATATTTGGTGAGAAATCCTCTTCAAATGATTTTCCACCGTTGATTACCATCTTAGAAAATCCCCAAGAATAATCATTTAGATGAATTGTAGTAATCATTATATCTGCTAATATTTTACAAAGACCTCTAATTTTATCAACATCAGTGATTTCACCTTCTTGTAAATTTATATTGTAAAGTCTGGCTAAGTCCCTAATATCATTATTTAGATAAGTAATTATATTACTGTTTGAATCTATTTTTACTTGATCCACACCGATATTAAGACTTATAGTTCCTTTTGATTTCCCGTTTTGATAAAGACATACAGTAGTAACCTCGTCTTTTATATTAATTCTAGCAATAGAGGTTTGTCTGTCGCTTGATAAATTAGATAAATTAATAGTATCTATGCTCTTATCTGACACAAGAAATCTTGATCCTTCGCTTTTATCAATAACCATATTGACAAACTTTTCATTCATAATTTTTCCCCCTAAAAACATAAAGAGACACCCTAAAATACTAAGATGCCCCATTGCAAACTAATTTTAACCCTAAAATAATTTATATATTAAAATATAAATTTTATGCTTCTATAATAAATAATTTTCAAAAATTTGTCAATTTTATAACATTATTATTTTATAATATTTAAATTTTATGTATACAATATACTATATATAGATTTATATTACTTATTTTTAATCATAAAGTATGCATCCCATTCTTCATCATTATATTTCAACATAGCTTTTTTTCTCGATTCTACCTTGAAGCCTACAGATTCATAGCATTTCTTAGCTACTGGATTCACCTCAAAAACATTCAATGTAACTCTATCCACATTTAAAATATCAAAAGCATATTTTGTTATTAAATTAACAAGTTTCTTTCCATATCCTTTTCCTCTTTGTTCTGGATCTACTACGATAAATCCAATATGAGCACTATTAGCTTTATAATCAACATTTTTTATAGCTACATGACCTATTGGTATTCCAACTTCATCTAGCATCATAAAAATCCATCCATTTTCATCATCCTCAAATGTCTGTCTATGCTTAGACAATTGCTTTTCATCTAATGGATATTTGTAAATTCCCGCACTCCACATATAAAATTTTCTCTCATCGTCAAACCATCTTAATAAATATTTTTCATCTGTTTTTTTATATGGTCTCAGCCTCATATTAAAATTATTCTCCCTTCGAATTTTTAAATTTAAATTTTTTAATTTTCATTTTATTTTTGTACTTTGATTTTTTTGCTTTTCTAGCATTTTTATATTTTGCTTTTTTTATTTTCGCCTTTCTCTTGTTTTTATATTTTGATTTTTTTCTTTTGGTCTTTTCACTTTCCTTTATCCTTGCAGTTTTTTCATCTTCATCTTCGAAAATTCTAATCGCTCCATAAGTTAAAATAGCCATCATCGCTATTTTACGACCTGTATCTAAAGTTTTTTCAATTATATCCTTCATAGTAAAACCTCTTATTTTAATTAAAATATTTATCTGTAAAATCCTTATTTAACATTATAACATAATACAAAATATTCATTCCAAGTTAAATATGCATATTAAAAAATCCTCTAAAATTCTAGAGGACTTTTGGTATATTATTTATATAAATTTTCAGGAGTAAATATAGAATATCTATTTTTATCTTTAAAAATATGTTTTATTTTGCTTAACTTACTTGTTGTAAAGCTCAACTTAGTCTCACAAATAATTATTCCTATAAAAATCACAACAAATCCCGCCAATAGCTTAGCTGTTAAGACTTCATTGTAGAATAATATAGAAATTATAACACCAAACACAGATTCAAGACTTAAAATAATAGATGCTGATGTTGAATTAATTTTTTCTAAAGCTACTACTTGAATTAATAAGCATAAAGCTGTAGCAAATACACCTAAATAGATTATTCCTAAAACTGCGCCTTTAGTATAAACTACTGGCATATCTTGTTTAGCTATTACAACTGCCCATCCTAAAACTGCCACTACTGCTATTTGTAGAAAGGCAAGAATTGTAGAATCGTTGCCCTCTTTGCTTGAAAACTCGGCTGTAAGCATAATATTTACAGCATAGAAGAAAGTAGATACTAAAATAATTCCATCACCTAATGTGATTTTAGCTCCTTTTTCAATAGAAACAAGCGCTACACCTATTACGCATATAATCGCTGATATTACACTATATTTATCTGGTTTTCTCTTGAAAACTGCCCAAGATAAAAAAGGCACCATTACACAGAATGTAGCTGATAAAAAGGCACATTTACCTGCTGTTGAACCGTATTCCATTCCTAATACTTGTAGATAGTATCCTCCAAATAGCGCAACCCCCATCATAATTCCGTGTTTCAACTCTGTTTTACTCATATTTTTTATCTTTTTAAAATAAACTACAAATAAAATAATTGTAGCTATCGTAAATCTAGAAGCATTTATAAATGCCGATGACATTGTATTTGTAGCATCTTTTATAACGACAAATGTACTTCCCCATATGATAGCACATAATATTAAACAAACTTTATAAAATAATTCTCTGTTATTTTTCAATCTAACCACTCTCCTTTACAATTATCTGATGAGATAATTATATAAAAATAGAGAGATTAAGTTTTTGTATAAATTTAAATTTTTTCGTAAAATTTTTGTAATAATTACAAACATCTTCATATGAACTTCTATATATTTTGATATATCATATATAACTTTACTCCAAGTGATAACTGCTCATAAAATTCAAACTCTGAATTTTTCATTCCAAATATATCTTTTAATTTGCTAATTCTATATCTAACTGTGTTTTCGTGAAGGTTTATTATTTTTGCAGTTTCCTTTATATTTCCTCCTGATTTGATGTAAGCTATAGAAGTATCTAATAATTCTGTATTGTACTTCTGATCGTATTGTTTTATTTTCCCAACAGTCTCATTGTAAAAACTCCTCATATGGCTATCACCATAAGATGGCATCAATATCTTATAAACACCTATCTCATAATAATATTTTTTATTTTGTTCTTCTATAGAGGCTACCCTCATAGCATACATAGCTTCCTTAAGTGCCAAATTTAATTCATCTATATTTTTGTGAAAATTACTAATTCCTATATAGTAATCACTTAAATTTATAAATAAACTAGACATTGCAAGACCGACTAATTTATTAAAGTCAATATCATTTTTTTCTCTATGCTTATCTTCATAGGTATATACAATAAATATAGCTCCATGGTATCTATATGCCGCATGACTTATTCCCAAATCTCTATTTAAAGTATTTATTATACTAGATAAACTATTTTCTTCTATATATTTCTTAGGTTTTAAGCATATAGAAAATAAATTGTTTTTAAAAGAAATATTAAAATCCTTCGCCATATTTTTTACGCTGGATTTATCGAGTTCTTCCTTCAATAAAATCCTTATCTTTGCCTCTTTAAAGCTCATACTGTTTTTCTGTTTGTTTTTGTCGTAAATTTCAGTGACTATATCTTCATAATAAGAGCCTTTTTTATCGAACATAAAAATAGGGAAATCCATATCATTTGCGTATTCTATAACTTCATCTGGCAAAACATCGTAGTAGATATTTTTGACTGCCAAAGCCCCCACTCCATCTGAAACTAAACCCTT
>NZ_JAXEWM010000205.1:0-5770 GCF_034113885.1 Intestinibacter sp. | reverse complement strand
TGCTAATGAAGCTAATTCTTTAGAGTAGTTTTCTTCATTTTTAGTTTCTTCTTTTCTATATCTAGTGTTTTCTAATAAAACAACATCTCCGTTTTGCATTTTTGCGACAGCAGCTTTTGCATTTTCGCCAACTACGTTAGCATCTGCAGCAAATACTACTTCTTGTCCTAGCATTTCAGATAATCTTTTTGCAACTGGTGCTAAAGATAATTCTGGTTTAGCTTCTCCTTTTGGTTTTCCTAAGTGAGAGCATAATATAACTTTTGCACCTTGTGCTATTAAGTATTTTATTGTTGGTAATGCTCCTACTAATCTGTTTTCATCAGTTATTACTCCATCTTTTAGAGGAACGTTGAAATCGCATCTTACTAAAACTTTTTTTCCTGTAACATTGATATCTTCTATTGTTTTTTTGTTTAACATTGACATAATTAAACTCCTTTCAAAAGTAAACTTATTCTTTTTTATAATATATTACTTTCTATAATATATCATATTTTTGAATAAAGTTGGTATTAAACGATTACAGCTGTTTATTTTAATTTTGTTTATTATTATCTATATGTAGTTTTATTTTTATGTTAAATTTATTTATTCTGTCTTATCCTAAAAAAGTCCGGAGCTGTAGCAATATACTACAAACCCGGACCCTACTATGCATTAACTATTTTGCTAAGTTTGCAAAATATCCTAAAGTTCTTACTAATTGAGAAGTGTAAGACATTTCATTGTCATACCAAGATACAACTTTAACTAATTGTTGTCCGTTAACTTCCATAACTTTTGTTTGAGTTGCATCGAATAATGAACCAAAGCTCATTCCTATTATATCAGAAGATACTAAGTATTCTTCAGTGTATCCGAATGATTCATTTGAAGCTGCTTTCATAGCTGCATTTACTTCTTCTACAGTAACATTTTTGTCTAATGTACAAACTAATTCAGTTATTGAACCAGTTACAACTGGAACTCTTTGAGCAGCTCCGTCTAATTTACCTTTTAATTCTGGTATAACTAAACCGATAGCTTTTGCAGCACCTGTAGTGTTAGGAACTATATTTCCTGCTGCAGCTCTAGCTCTTCTTAAATCACCTTTCTTGTGAGGACCATCTAAAGTATTTTGGTCATTTGTGTAAGCATGTATAGTTGTCATTAAACCTTTTTGTATACCGAATTTATCATTTAAAGTTTTAGCCATTGGAGCTAAGCAGTTAGTTGTACAAGAAGCACCTGATATAACTGTTTCAGTTCCGTCTAATGTATCGTTGTTTACGTTGAATACTATTGTTTTAACATCTCCTGTTGCTGGTGCAGATATAACTACTTTTTTAGCTCCTGCTTTTATATGAGCTTCAGCTTTTTCTTGAGAAGTGAAGAATCCAGTACATTCTAATACTATATCTACTCCTAATTCAGCCCATGGTAAGTTTTCTGGGTTAGCTTCTGCAGTTACTTTTATTTCTTTTCCGTTTACTACGAAAGCACCTTCTTTAACTTCTATTTCACCGTTGAATCTACCTTGAGCAGTATCGTATTTGAATAAGTGAGCTAACATTTTTGCATCTGTTAAGTCGTTTATTGCTACTACATCAAATTTGTCAGTTTGTTCCATTAATTTTCTTAATGCTAATCTTCCTATTCTACCAAATCCATTAATTGCTACTTTAACCATTGTATTTAACCTCCTAAAAATAAAACCTATTTTTTTATTTATATTTTCTGTATTTTTTACTAATTTATTTATATCTATTAGCTACTTGCTAATTTTATTAACCATATTTATTTAACCATTTTTTGTTGATCGTTTATCAACTCTATAAGTCTTTTTCCACTATGCTCGTCAGTTACTAAAACTAAGTTTTTGTTAATTTTAGATATTGCTAGAAAAGCTTCTATTTTCTTTGCTCCTGCAAATACTGCTATAACTTCTCTTGCTTGTTTAACACTATTTAAATCTATTCCGATTGTATTTAATCTGTATACAATCTCACCCGCTTGATTGAAATAATATCCGAACGATTCTCCTACTGCACCTTTATCTAGTATTTCTTTCGCTCTCTCCTCTGATAAATTCCTTCTGACTAACATCTCATCAGCTCTACCTACACCAAAAACAACTATGTTTGATTTAGAAACCAAATCTAAAGTTTTCTTTATTTCCGGCTCTTGAGCTAACATCAACATAGACTCGATTCCTAATTTATCAGGTAAGTTAAGTAGTGCATATTTTGATTGTAAACTCTTGCTTATGTTTGCCGCTATGTTGTTCGATTGTATCTCCACATTTACTCCTAAACTACCTCTAGCAGGTACTATTGTTGTATTTTCAAATTTCTTATCCGACTTTATACTCTTTGAAAATTCTAACATTGTTGTTCCACCTGTTATAGAAACTATATCTCCGTCCTGTAGTATATTCGTAAAATACGATGCCGCCGATCTACCTACGTCAATCAAAACACTCTTATTATTCTCGTAATCTCCAGGTACAAGTATTACCTTCTTTATACCTAATAGCTGAGTTAACTTTTCTTCTAGTGTTGATAATCCCATAACTTCATTCATGATATCTCTTAGTCCGTCTAATAATTCGATACCTTCTTGAGTTATTTTCATACCTGATGTTTCAACGTTTATCAGATTTTGTTCTCTTAATACTTCTGTTTCCGAGCGAACAACTCTTTCACTCAACCCTAGCTCATTTGCTAAACTTCTTCTTCCGATTGTTTCGTTTAGATATATTTGTCTAAGTATTGAGTAGCGTTTAATCATCATATCAAGCACTTGTGGAATCAACTTTTGTTGCATTTTTAATAAATTATTCATAAGTTTATCCCTCATTATTATTTATTGATTTTTAATTTGGGACTTTTTAAGTCCTATGTATCAATTTGTGTCCCACAAGATAATTATATTTTATCTTAGATATAAATATTTTTCAATACGTTTTATTAAACTTTTGTTTTTTTTAACTTATTATTAAGTTTCTTTTTTATTATTTAATATGGACTACGTTTTCCTACAATTATTCTATTCCAAAAATAAGGTCTTCCTTTTATTCGATGGCAGTATTTCCAATTCTTCCCTGTATTTTGTCACAGTTCTTCTAGATATATTTACCCCCTTTTTATTTAATAATTGTTTTATCTTTTCATCGCTTAATGGTTTTGCTTTATTTTCTTTTTTTATTATGTCCTTAATGAAGTTTTTTATACTTATTGCAGATGTATTTTCTGTACCCTGAGTTTCTAAACCTTTTGAAAAGAAATATTTAAATTCAAACATACCAAAAGGTGTCAGCATATATTTTCCATTTACACCCCTACTTATAGTAGATTGATGCAAATTTAGTTCATCTGCTAGTTCTTGCATTTTCATAGGTTTTATGTAGTTTTGACCTTTTTCAAAAAATTCTTCTTGTCTTTTTAATATGGATTTGGCTATTTTTATCGTCGTTGATTTTCTATTTTCTATGTTTTTTATTAGGTTTAGTGCGCTGTCTAGCCTTTCTTTTATAAATTTTTTAGTATCTTCATCGGCATCCTCTTGATTTAATATGCTTTGATAAAATGAATTTATATTTATGCTTATATCGTTTTTATCATTGCCAACGACAATAAAGCTTCCATTTATTTTTCTTATTATTACATCTGGTTTTATATATTTTGTGTCTTCTGTGTTGTATATTTTCCCTGGCTTTGGTTCTAGATGCTTTATTATTTTTATGTAGTTTTTGTATTGTTCTTGATTTATGTTGTATTTTTTGCATATAAACTTTATTTTTTTATTGGCTATGTTGTCTAAGTCTTCTTTTATAATTTGATCTAGCAAGCTATCCTTTATATTCAAATTTCTAAGCTGTATCGACAAGCATTCCTCTAAAGTAGTTCCTCCTACACCGTTTGGTTCAAGTGATTGAACATATGCTTTACATTTATCGTATGTATTTTTGTCGATTTTAAGCTTTTCCATAATTAATTTTTCATCTTGTGAATTTAAATATCCATTTTCATCTAAGCTGTCTATTATATATTCGCAAATTTTTCTTTGAGTTTTGTCAATTTTATAGTATCTAATTTGATTTTTTAAATAATCGTATAAATTATGCGTTGCTCTCACCATATTTTCGAAATCAACTTCATTATCTACATTATATGCAAATTCATTTTTGTCTTTATATGTGTATTTTTGCATATTTTTAATGTATTTTTCCCAATCTACTATTCCATCGTTGTCTTTGGTGTCAATCTCTATAATAGGATTTTCTTCAGCCTGTTTTTTTATTTCATTTTCTAGCTCTACAGCGCTCATATTGAGAATTTTTAAGGACTGCATTAATTTCGTAGTCATTATAAGCTTTTGCGATTGACTCAATTCTAGACCGTAATCGATTTCCATGTCCTTTCCCCCCTTTTTCCCTTATATTTTATTTTGCGAATAATTTTAAAGGATATAAAAAAGTCTTCATTTGAAGATTATTAAATTAATGTAGACTTTTTTGAAATGCATGACGGAAATTATATTTATCTACAATTTTAAATGTATATAATTTCCTATGCATTATAAAATTATTTAGATAAAATTAATTACTTATACTATTATTTTATATTAAATTTTGGCTAATTTTAGTTTTATACATAATATAAAGCAAAAAAAATAGAAAATACTAAATTCGATTTAATATTTTCTATCCTATTCTCAATGTAAATTATTTAATACCATCTAATAATTCTACTAATTCTTCTTCTGTAAAGTGATATTTTTTATTGCAGAAATGACATGTTACCTCTGCTTGCTTATCTTCTTCTATTATATTTTGAAGTTCTTGTTTTCCTATTGATTGAAGTACTTTTCCAGTTCTTTCTTTTGAACAATTGCATTCAAATCCAACCTCACACATATCTAGTATCTTTGGATCTAAGTCCTTAAGTACGATTTCTAGTATATCCTCTGGTTTTTTACCTGATTTTAGCAAAGTAGTTATAGATGGTATATCTTTTATGTTTCTCTCTAAAGTAGATATAGTTTCTTCACTTGCAAATGGCATCAATTGAACTATAAATCCACCAGCTTGTTCAACATCGAATTCTTTACATAGTACATGCTCTTCTGAACCTTGTTCATTAGTCATTACTCTCTCGACTTCTGTATTTCTAGTTAAAACACCTAGCGATACTACTGAAGGAGTTTGCTCTGATAAAGCAAAGTAATGAGTGAAATCCTCTGCTATTTCTCCACTAACTAATGGATAAGATCCTATATATGGTTCCTTTAATCCTAAATCCTTTATAACCTGTACATATCCATCTGTACCTACTGCACCTGCTACATTTAGTTTACCATTTGGGTAATTTTCTACATTTACATCTGGATTTTGTACATATCCACGTACTATACCTTTTGCATCAGATGTCGCAAGTATAGTTCCTATTGGTCCTCCGCCTTTGATTATTACTGTTAATTCATCCTTTTCATTTTTCATCATAAGACCCATCATACTAGTAGCAGTTAAAGTTCTTCCCAATGCTGCTGTTGCTACCTTTGTCGTATTGTGGTTTATTCTAGCTGTCTCTACCATTTCTCTAGTCGTAGCTACATAAGCTCTAACCTCATCGTTGCCGCCTGTAGCTTTTATTACGTAATCTTTCATATTATTCCTCCATATTTTATTAAGTCAATTTAAAATTTCTACATTGTAATCTTCATATTTTTAAAAGTTTACTTTCTACATACAAAAAAGATTCTCTCACTATCTTCTTCTGGAGCATCA
>NZ_JAXEWM010000204.1:0-3326 GCF_034113885.1 Intestinibacter sp. | reverse complement strand
TCCAACCTATACTTGTTACTCCTTTTGGTATAGTTATACTTTGTAGACTTTTACATTTTTCAAAAGTAGAATTTTCTATAATAGTTATTCCTTCTGGGATACTTATACTTTCTAAGCCTACACACGCATTAAATGCATCATTTCCTATGCTTGTTACTGATTTTGGTATAGTTATACTCGATAAACTTCTACAGCCAGCAAAAGCATGTCTTTCTATGCTTGTTACTCCTTCTGGAATAGTTATACTCGATAAGCTATAGCAACTATCAAATGCAAACTCGCCTATAGTTTTTAACCCGTTTGGAAGATTTATACTTTTTAAATTTTCACATCTGTAAAAAGTATCACCTTCTATACTTGTTATTTTTTCTGGAATAGTTATACTTTCTATACTCAAACAGCTAGAAAAAGCTGATTTTCCTATACTTGTTACCCTCTCTGGTATATTTATACTTTTTAGATTATAACAACTACTAAAGGCACCAGCACCTATACTTGTTACACCTTCTGGGATAACTATACTTGTTAAGCTTGAGCAATTAGAAAAAACACTATTTTTTATACTTGTTATTCCTTTTGGTATATTTATACTTGATAGCTTTTCACAATATTGAAAAGCAGATGCATCTATATTTGTTACTCCATCTGGTATATTTATATTTTCCAAACTTTCACAGTTATAAAAAGCTGATTTTCCTATACTGGTTACCCCCTCTGGGATAATTATACTTTCTAAAGCTCTACAATTATAAAAAGCATATTCCCCTATACTTGTTACTCCATTTGGTATAGTTACATTATTTAAAGCTTCACACCATCTGAAAGTATACCTTTCTATACTAGTAACCCCTTTTGGAATATCGACACTTATTAAACTTTTGCAATTAGAAAATGCATATTCTCCTATGCTTGTCACTGTTTCTGGTATATTTATACTTAATAAACCTTCACAACCATAAAAAGCATTTGCACTTATACTTGTTACCCCTTCTGGTATACTTATACTTGTTAATTTTCTACAAGATCCAAAGGCATATTTTCCTATACTTGTTACTGGATATCCATTTATAGTCTCTGGAATTACTAAATCTCCAGAAATACTAATATCAGTATCGGTAATAGTAGCCTTACCATTCGAAATAGAGTAATAAAGCCCTGTTCCTTCAAGCAAAGTCCCTTCTTCAGCAAAGGATTGATCTACCCCTTGAAACAAATCAAGCTTCTCAAATAAATCTACCTTCTTTAAACACTCCCATCCTTGAAAATTAGTTAATGTTAATGCCATTGCTAAAAACACCGATATTAATTTTTTCATTGAAACTTCCCCCATTCTTATATTTTTAACTTCCTCTAACTTAATTTTAATCTATATAATCAGATTTATAAACTTATTTATATCAATGTTAACAATTTTGTATCTATTATGTAATATTTCCGTTAAAAATTTGTTGTATAATTGTAAAGTAATAATTTTAAACTTAGGGAGGAATATAATTGATAAACAATAAATCGATATTCAGCAGCACTACAAAAAAATCAGATAGTGCAGCTAAAAAAATCATTTTTATGCTAATTTTAGCAATAATATTTATAGCCGTATATATTTTAAATCAAAAAACACACTTAGTATCTGATGACTTCAGATATACTTTTTTGTACGAGAACTTTTGGCCTAAGGAAAGTACACCTAGAATAACTGGTTTTACAGATATCTTTCACTCTATGTACAACCATTATTTCATGTGGGGTGGAAGAATCGTCGCTCATACAATGCTTCAATTTATACTTATGTTTGACAAGCAGGTCTTCAATATAGTTAATTCACTAGTATTCGTAGGATTAGCCGTAGTTATTTATCTTCACTGCAATGTAAATAAAAGCATAAATCTTCCATTATTAGCTGGAATATGCTTTTGTCTATGGTTTTTTACGCCTAATTTTGGATTAACTGTGCTTTGGGCTTCTGGTGCTTGTAATTATTTATGGTGTAGCCTTATCGTGCTTTTATTTTTGTTGCCGTACAAGAGATACATAGAGCTATACGATACAGACAATGATGGAGTGTTGAAAAATATCGCGATGCTTTTATTTGGTCTGATAGCTGGATGGACTAATGAAAATACAGGTGGAGCTATGATTTTCCTTATAATGATGTTTATGGTCTACTATAAATTCATTGGATTGAAAATTCCTAAATGGTCTATTTTAGGATTTTTATCAAGCTGTGTCGGCTTTGTGCTTTTAGCGATTGCACCAGGTAACACAGTTAGAAATAATACTGCTCTAGAAAAAACACTAGATATAGTAGGTAATATAGTAAAAATAACTACATATACCTACAATATGTCAGTTGTTCTTTTCGTTTTATTTTTTATAATATTGATATTCTTAATCTGGACTAACAGCAACAAAAATTTAGTAAGAGAACAAGCTACATTATCTATAATGTATCTTCTAGCTGCCTTTGCTGGAATATATGTATTAGCTATATCTCCACAAATATCTATCAGAACGTGGTTTGGACCTATTATGCTTATAATAATAGCTACAGGAAATTTATATGCGAATATAAATATAAACAACATGAATAAAAGTTTAATTTATTCTATATTGGCTGTTTTATTAGTATTTACTAGTGTTCAATTTATGGTAGAATATAGTGTGGTTTATTACGATATTGCAAAAACTTACGATGAAGTAAATTATCAAATAGAGACAATTAACGAAGAAAAAGCCAAAGGAAACTTAGATATAAAAGTAAAAAATATATCTATACCTCAAACTGACTACAACGCATTTTTAGGAACTAGATATATAATGGACAATCCAAAATCATGGTTTAATACATGGATGGCAAAATACTACGAAATAAATTCGATAGCGGGGGTGAAATAATTTTGAAGAAAAAAACACTATCAATAATAATACCGATGTACAATGAAGAAGAATCGCTTCCTCTTTTATACAATAGATTGACCGGTTTAGCCGATAATATAAAGGACTACGACATAGAATTTTTATTTGTAAATGATGGAAGTAAAGATAATTCTCTAGAAATTGTAAAACAGCTTCATAAGGTTGACAAAAGAGTATGTTACTTAAATCTATCTAGAAATTTCGGTAAAGAGGTCGCAATGGGAGCGGCATTTGACTATGTAACTGGAGATGCAGTCGCAATAATAGATGCAGACTTGCAGGATCCACCAGAACTAATAATCGAGATGCTAAAATACTACGAAGAGGGCTACGACGATGTATATGCCAAGAGAAGAAGCAGGGACGGTGAATCATGGCTTAAAAAGTTTACATCAAAAGCATTTTACAAT
>NZ_JAXEWM010000203.1:0-3877 GCF_034113885.1 Intestinibacter sp. | reverse complement strand
AATGATAGATACAATCAAAGAAGCTGTACAATAAGGTTTTACCAAAACAAAGGAGCTGCACAATTTAATGCAACTCCTTTTATCAACAAATTTATTTGTTTTTTCCACAGCATTTTTTGTATTTTTTACCGCTTCCACATGGACATGGATCATTTCTTCCAATTTTATTTTCTTTTACAACTATTCTTGATCTGTTGTAGTCTTTAGTTATAGTTTTTCTAGTTTCTGGAGATAATATTCCATTCCATCCTTCTAATTCATATAGCCAATGTGCTTCAGCAGCTAACATGTTGTAGTATAATTTTTCCCAGTCTATTTTTATAGAAACTTGAGTATCTGCTTCTATAGCTTCTAGATCTAAGCTTTCTTCTATACTTTCGTTTATTCCATCCATGAACCCCATGAATATTTCGTTGCTTACACCATATTTAGCTGCTAATTCAGAAACAACACCTTCTACAACGTCAATTTTGTTGTTTAATATTTCATTGTATATCCCTGCTTCTGATTCTAAATAATTTTGCCAGAATTTTATTTCTTCGTCATTATTCGCATGATTTTCGCAAAGATTTTTCCAATCTGCATATAAACTCATTATAAGTTCCTCCTAAATAATTAATTTATTTTTTAAGTTTTTATTTTCTTATTTAACAATTCTATATTATATCATAATTGAATAATTCTTTTAATACCTTTATGGCATACTCTTGCTCTATAAAATACGGACTTGTAGCAATTGTAATCACTTTGGCGCCTTTTATTAAATCTTTTATCTTATTTAGCTTAAAATCATATGGAATATAGTCCATATCCTTCGAAAATATATCTAAATCTATGTCTAAAACATATTCACCATCTACTTCTATATCAAATCCGTAAGAACTATCGATTATATCAATATCAGAAAATATTTCTTTTTTTAATGCTGGTTGTATAAAGTTTCCCACGTTTAAGACCTTATTTGTGTATCTAAAAACATCATCTAAATCATCTACATCGACATCGTACTCTTCAGGCTTTCTCATGTCCTTGTGCTGGTCTACGTGAACTAATCTACAGCCTTTGTTAAACAGTCCCTTTTGCATACTTTTCATCCAAAAATAAAACGCATGATTGTGGTTATCAAATACATATACAACCTTGTCGTCTACTTCGTATTGAACTAAATTTTTAAGTCCTATTGCCTTTATTTCTGTATCCTCATCGATTTCGTTAAATACTATATTTTCTCCTAAATATACATCGTCTAATGTTCCCTTTATCAACTTCGGAACGAAAATTTTCTTATTAGTTCTTTCTTCATAAGAAAAAATATTATTTCCTACTGGTTCTTCGATGTAAAAACCTATATATCTCTCCATTTTTTCTCCTTTTGAAACAAACTAAAACATATTCCATGGATATACATCTGGTGGCTCACAAATAAATTCCATTTTTTCTTTTTTAGTTGGATGCTCTATCTCTATTTTATAAGACCACAGTGCAATTTGCTGTCCTTTTTTATTGACATTTTTTCCGTATCTTTGATCTCCGTAAAGTGGATGATTTCTGCTCGAAAATTGCACTCTTATTTGGTGCGGTCTACCTGTTTTTAAATCAACCTCTACAAGGCTAAAGCCATTATTTGATGCCAATGTCTTATAGCTCAATTTAGCGTCTTTAGCATCCTTGTGATTTTTATTTACCACACTTACCATATTAGTTTTCTTGTCTTTATATAGATAATCGCTTAAACTATCTTCTCTCTTTTTCATATTTCCATGAATTACAGCCTTATAAGTTTTTTTAAATGTTTTATTTCTAACCTGCTCAGATAATCTAGAAGCAGCCTTCGAAGTCTTAGCAAATACCATCACTCCACCAACTGGTCTATCTAATCTATGTACAAGCCCCACAAAAACATTACCTGGCTTATTGTATTTTACTTTTAAATATTTTTTAAGTAAATTTACCATATCATCATCGTTAGTATTGTCACCCTGAGATAATACGTTTACTGGCTTCTCAACTACTAACAGATGATTATCTTCGTATATTACATTTATCATTATTTAGACTCCCATCTACCAAATATACCACATGGAAGAATTTTTCCGTCTCTTGAAGCAGGTATTCCTAATTCTCCACCGTATATTTTTCCACCTTTTACTTTCTTTCCGATAGTAGTTTGAAGTACATTTTCTAGTACTATTGGAGAAAATCCTGTTGTATATGAATTTATTAAGAAAAATAATGGCTTGTCTGATAATACGTTCATACATAGATTTACGAAATCGAAAAGCTTATCTTCTATTTGCCAAACTTCTCCTTTAGGTCCTCTTCCATAAGAAGGTGGATCCATTATTATCGCATCGTATTTATGTCCTCTTCTTATTTCTCTTTCTACAAATTTTACAACGTCATCTACTATAAATCTCACCTTTCTATCTCCAAGTCCTGATAAATGAAGATTTTCCTTTGCTTGAGTAGTCATACCCTTAGAAGCATCTACGTGACAAACCTCTGCTCCAGCTGCCGCACAAGCTACAGTTGCTCCACCAGTATAAGCAAATAAATTTAAAACCTTTATAGGTCTTTTAGCATTTTTTATTTTATCCATAGACCATTCCCAATTTGCCGCTTGTTCAGGGAATAATCCTGTGTGTTTAAATCCTGTTGGTTTTATATAAAATTTTAAATTTTTATAGCTTATAGTCCATTGTTCTGGGTATTTTTTCTTGTGTTCCCATTGTCCACCACCTTTGTTGCTTCTGTGGTAATGTCCATGAGGATTTTTCCATAGAGCCCATTCTGATTCCATTGGCCATACTACTTGAGGGTCCGGTCTTCTAAGTACATATTTACCCCATCTCTCTAGTTTTTCTCCATTTCCCATATCTATAAGTTCATAATCTTTCCATTGATCCGCTAATAATAACAATTTATTACCTCCCATTATTCTATTAATCTTATGTATTATATCATATAATTACCTTTATTTTAGCTATTTTCATTACTTTATATACTTTATTTATCTTTCATAATTATAAAGTTCTTTTTTTTATAAAAAAATCATAAATATTACTAATTTATTTTTACAAACAGGAGGTGAACAGTTGTGTAAGTCTATAAAATTTTCGCTCTAGGTTTTATAGATTTTGCAACGAATTATAATGAATCAAATGAACACCAATTATATAGGCTGTATTTATAATTTATTATATATTCAATATAATGAGATTTTTGGAAGAGAGGAATTTTTTTATTTCGATATAAGCTATCCAGTTTTTTATAATGTTAAAAATGGATATTTTCAAGTAGATAAGAAAATCTTAGATAATTTAAATAAAACTGTTTACTCTAGTGTTGAAACCTTTAGAAATGGACTTTATGAAGAAATGGCTCAATATAACAAAACAGCATCAGAAAACGATCTTCCTAAAAGAGTCTATCAAGTAAATACTACTTACGACATTACCTTTAGCAAAAATCATATTTTAAGCTTCGTGCTGTATTTGACTTCTCTTAGTACTAATGAAGGACCTCAATACGAAGAATTATATAGCTTCAACATAGATTTATTAAACGGAAATCAGCTTTCTTTAAAAGATTTATTTAACCCAGGTGTAGACTATATAAATATACTTTCTAATTATATCAATAATAAAATCGCTCAAACACCAAAGCTTTTTTATCCAGATACAATCGTGGAAATTCCAGATTCACAAGCCTTTTACATAACAGATAAAGGCATAGTTTTATTCTTTGCTGAAGACGAAATCTCCCCATCTGAAGCTGGCATCCAAAAATTCTTGATCTCATTTGAAGAATTTGGTCAATATATCAATCCTAGATTTTATTGCAACCCACAAAACGTAATTAGAAGAAGAAAAAAATA
>NZ_JAXEWM010000202.1:0-28323 GCF_034113885.1 Intestinibacter sp. | reverse complement strand
ATAATAGATAATACTGAAAAAACGGATGAGCAGGAATTAGTTGAAGATTTAGTTCAGATAGTAACTGTTTTTAGTTGCAGATTTCAAGGTAAAAGAGCCAATAAAGCTAAAAAGATGATTAAGGAGTTAATTGAGGATGATAAAGACATTAAAGATAATGCTAATTCCAAACAATAAACAAAAGTCTAAATTATTTCAATCGGCAGGCGTAGCCCGTTTTGCTTATAATTGGGCATTGAATACTGAACAAGAAAACTACAAAAATGGTGGTAGCTTTTTATCAGATAACGATTTAAGAAAACAATTTACGAAATTAAAAATAGAAGAAGAATATAAATGGCTTAATGATTATTCTAATAATATAGCTAAACAATCAATTAAAGATGCTTGCTTGGCTTACAAAAGATTTTTTAATGGGCAATCGTCTTTTCCTAAATTTAAAAGTAAAAGAAAGTCTAAGCCTAGCTTTTATGTAGATACTGATAAAATCCTATTTACAGGCACGCATGTTAAACTCGAAAAATTAACATTAAGTAGAAAGAAAAATAAACAAAAGTTTAACTGGATAAAGCTTGCTGAAAAAAACAGAGTACCAACAAATAGTAAATATCTCAACCCAAGAGTAACATTTGATGGTATTAACTGGTGGATTAGTGTAGGTATTGAATATAATGATAGTATTGAAATTCCAATAAATGAAGGAATAGGGATTGATTTGGGTATCCATGATTTAGCAATATGTAGCAATATTGATAAGCCTTACAAAAATATAAATAAAACTCAAAAGATAAGAAAATTAAAAAAGAAAAAACGTAGGTTACAACGTCAGATATCTAAAAAATATCTAATAAATAAGAAAGGAGATAGTTACTGTAAAACAAGTAACATTATAAAAGCTGAAAAGAAATTATTAAAACTTAATCACCGATTAACAAATATTCGTCATAATTATTTACATCAAGTAACTACTGAAATAATAAATCGAAAACCAAAATTTATCGTTTTAGAAGACTTAAATGTAAGAGGTATGATGAAAAATAAGCATTTATCAGAGGCTATAGCAGAACAATGCTTTTATGAATTTTATATACAAATAGAGTATAAATCATCATGGAATAATATTAAATTTATAGTTGCAGATAGATTTTATCCAAGCAGTAAAATATGTTCTTGCTGTGGAGCAATAAAAAGTGATTTGAAGCTTAGTGATAGGATTTATAAATGCGAAAAATGTAACAATCTAATTGATAGAGACAAGAATGCAAGTATAAATCTTATGAATTATGGAAAATCAATAGCTTAGTTAACTAAACAACACTATTGATATGTACCGATGCGTTAGTCGGGAATTTAAGCCTTTGGAGTATTATATCAAATGTAAGTAGCTGTAAATTTATTTATAGTAAAAGCAGATACGTTGAAAAAGGAATGGAACATAAAATTTTATAATTTTTTATAGATTTTTATAAGTTTTCAGTAACGGTTATGAATATGGGTAGATATATCAGAGAACCGATAAATGGGTTTACCCATTTATTCGGAGCAATTTTATCATTTGCAGGTTTATTAATATTAGTAATAAAAACCACATTAGAAAATCCATCTCCTCTTGCGCTAACTGCTGTGATTATATTTGGAATATCGTTAATACTATTGTATTCCGCATCAGCTACATATCACTTGGTTATCGCAAAGGAAGAAACTATTAAATTTTTAAGAAGATTAGATCATTCTATGATTTTTATCTTAATAGCAGGTTCATATGCACCATTTTGCTTAATATCATTAAATGGAGTAAAAGGATGGGTTTTATTTGGAATCGAAGTGCTTATAGCTATTCTAGGAATTTCATTTAAGCTAATTTGGTTTAAAAGTCCTAGATGGATTTCTACCATTATATATGTAATTATGGGATGGTGTGCAATATTTTTAATTGTTCCATTGTATAAATCTCTATCTAGCATAGGACTTGGATTATTAGTTGGAGGCGGTGTATTTTACACAATAGGTGCTGTTATATACGGAGCTAAACCTAAATTTCTTAAATTAAAAAAATTAGAATTCCACGAAATATTCCACATATTTATATTATTAGGAAGCCTATGTCAATATCTATGTGTTCTTCTATATGTAATTTAAATATAAAACTGCATTGTAAATATAAATAATGGAGGTCTATTACGACCTCCTATTTATTTAAACATTAAGCTTTAAATGGCAAGCTACATAATGATCCTTAGATACTTCCTTTAGCTTAGGGTTTTCTTTGCTACAAATCTCCATTGCATGCTCACATCTATCTCTAAATGGACATGCATTTACATTATCGATTTTATTAGAAATATCATTATCAGCCACATCTATTTTTTTAGAAAAATCCATATTTAAACTAAATACAGCACTCATCAAAGTCTTTGTATATGGATGCATAGCCAAGCTACTTAATTTATGACTAGGTATAACTTCTACTATATTTCCTAAATACATAACAGCAACTGTATGGCTCATCTCGCTAACTAGGACTATATCATGACATACAAATCCTATAGTAAGATTTCTGTCCTGTTGTATTTTTTTAATCAATTCTATAATATTTTTTTGTATAGAAACATCTAGTGCAGAAGTAGATTCATCTAATATCATAATTTCTGGATCTAGTACCAATGCCCTCGCAATTCCTATACGTTGACGTTGTCCACCACTCATATTATGTTGGTATCTATCCATAAATTCTGCTGGAAGCTCAACCATTTCAAGGTATTTCTTAGCTACTTCTTCTTTTTGGCTCTTTTTGATTAATCCAAAATTTAAAAGTGGCTCACATATAATATCCTTTACCTTCATTTTCGGATTAAAGGCTGTTGTAGGATCTTGAAAAACCATTTGAATATTTCTTCTATGTTGTCTTAATTCTTCTCCCTTTAATTTTGTAATATCCTTACCTTTATATATAACCTCCCCAGATGTAGGCTGTTCAAGCTGCATTATAACCTTCATAAGTGTACTTTTTCCACATCCACTTTCTCCTATGATACCAAGTGTCTTACCTTTTTCAAGACAAAGTGATACATGGTTGCAGGCTGTCATCTCTCCATTTTTTCCAATTGGAAACTTTTTAACTACATCTTTAACTTCTAATATAGTATTTTCTGTCTTACGCATACTGTTCCTCCCTCCATGTTGGGACAGATGCTAATAATCTCTTAGTATAATCGCTATTTGGATTTTTAAGAATATCTTCTCTCGTTCCTCTATCGACAACCACTCCGTCCTTCATTACAATTATTTTATCTGCCATATATGCTGCTACAGCAAGATTATGTGTGACTATCATAATAGATGTATTATATTTGTCTCTAAGGTCTATCATTTCTCTTACAATTTGTGATTGAGTTGTTACATCAAGTGCACTTGTAGGTTCATCAGCTATTAAAAGCTTCGGTTGAAAAGTCATAGCTATAGCTATCCCAACTCTTTGACGTTGACCACCACTTAGTTGAAATGGGTATTTTTTCATTATCTGTTCAGCTTGTGGCAATCTCATCTTGTCCAACATTTCTATAGCTTTTTTCTTAGCTTCATCCTTAGGCATTTTTTTATGTACTAAAATATATTCTATAAATTGACTCCCTATTCTTCTATTGGGATTTATCATCGAACCACAATCTTGGAATATCATAGACATCTTAGTTCCTCTAATTTCATTCCATTGTTTTTCAGTATAATTCAAGAGAGAATCATCTTCAAAGATGATATCTCCCTTTGTAACCTTACCTTTTCCTGGAAGTAAACCTAATACTGATCTTATGACTGTAGTTTTCCCACTTCCACTTTCTCCTACTATAGCTACTATTTCACCTTGTCCAACTTCTAAATTAAAGCCTTCTATTGTGGGATTGTTATTTTCATATTGAACTGTTATATCATTGATTTTTAACATAAGATCTATCATCTCCTCCAGTTCTCAATTATTCAGCTGGTTTTATTTTAGTAGTTATCCAATAATAGTCTGCTGTGTAAACATCTGCACCTTGAACATCCTTTGTACTACACATATTACTATTGAAATATCCGTGAATTAAAACAGCTGCATCATCTATTAATATTTGTTGCATTTTTTCTATTATATCTTTACGTTTATCGTTATCCATTTCGTTTAATAACTCTTCATATAATTTATCGTATTCTTTGTTTTCGTATCCACAGTAGTTAGCCTTTGATTTACTGTACCAGTTTTCTAAATAACCAATTGGATCTCCAACTGGAACTGTTAGCCAGTTATTAGATAATAAGTCGTATTCTCCATTTACAAGCTTATTCCATTCAGTATCTGCATCAGTTTCTTGTATATTAACCTTTATTCCTATTTCTTCTATATTAGCCGCAGTTGCTTCTGTAAATTCTTTTAAGCTTCTACTATCATATGTAAGGAATGATAATTCAACATTTTTGCCGTCTAATTCTCTATATCCATCACCATCTGTATCTTTTATGCCTGCTTCATCTAATATCTTCTTAGCTTGATCTAGGTCATATGGAGTTGCATCTTTTAATTTATCATATCCATAATCTAAGCTTGATGGTAAAACAGAATATCCTGGAGTATATACTCCACCTATTGTAGTATTACATAAAGTGTCATCATCAATTGACATAAGAACTGCTTTTCTTAAATCTTCATTACCAAGAACACCCTTTTGATTTACATATGCAAAACCACATCTACCACCAACTGTTTCTGATACATTGTATTTATCTGATTCTTTAATATTTTTTAGATCAGCTGCATTAGTTGCATTTTCAACAACATCAACATCTCCATTTTCAAGAGCCATGTATTTAGTAGTATTATCTCCTATGAATATTATATTTAATTTTTCATAAGGAACTTCACCATTCCAGTATTCTTTGTTTGCTTCCATCTCTAATGAAGTCCCTTCATTTTTCTTAACTACTGCATATGGTCCAGTACCTATTGGTTGGTCAGCTATATCTGTATCTGCATCAACATCTATTATTACATATAATGGACTTGCTAAAACAGCACTTAAATCAGCATAAGGTTGACTAGTAACTATTGTAACAGTGCCTGTCTTATCATCAGCTTTTATAGAATCATACTTCATATATTGAGAAGGTTGAGCACTACCTTTACCATCTTTTTCTTGTTTATATGTGTATTCTAGAGATTTAACTACTGCTGATGCTGTTAAATCCTTTCCGTTTGAGAATTTTATTCCATCTTTTATATGGAATTTCCATTCAGTATGATCATCATTTACTTCATATTTATCAGATAAATATGGTTCTGCTTCCATTTGTTCATTGAATCTGTATAAACCTTCACCTATTCCATATCTACTTACACACCAAGCTGCATTTACCATTGACGATGGATCTAGTGAATCAGAGAAATTTGTACATCCAAAATTCAACGTTTTGGAATCACCTCCAGAAGAGCCTCCACTTGAACATCCTGTAACTGCTCCTAATGTCATAGCTGCAATCAATGTTGCAACTGCTGCTTTTTTTATTTTTTTAAAAATCTTCATTAAAATTTCCCCCTGTCTTATTTTTTATCTATTATTTTAATTTTTAACTAGCCTTACTTTCGCTAGTTTCCTGTCTAACATCTAAAATATCTCTTAAATTGTCTCCTATAAGGTTAAATATTATAACTACTATACAAATCGCTAGACCAGGGAATACCATCAACCAAGGACAATTTAATAAATACGCACGTCCTTCATTTAGCATAAGCCCCCATTCTGCAGCAGGTGCTTGTGCTCCAAATCCCAAGAATGAAAGCCCCGCAAGCTCTAGTATCATTGTCCCAATATCAGTTGTCGCTGTAATTACTAATGTCGGCAATATATTTGGTAAAAGATATCTAGTTATAATATGTATAGTTTTACAACCAGTAACTCTAGCTGCATGAATATAATCCTCTTCACATATTTTCAAAACTAAACTACGAGCAAGTCTAGCATATTTTGTCCAACTCACAATCATAATAGCAATAACTGCATTTTTAATACTAGCACCCATAATACCTGCCATCGCAATAGCTAAAACCATACCTGGAAATGAAATCATCATATCAGAAATTCTCATTATGACAGTATTTACAATTCCTCCAAAATATCCAGCTAAAATACCTGCAACTGTACCGATTAAGAATATCAATGATACTAATATCAAAGATGCACTTAAAGATACTCTTGTACCATAAATTACACGAGATAAAACATCTCTTCCCAATTTATCTGTTCCAAATAAATGCTCTCCATTTGGTGGTTGAAATGCATTTTTTAAATCTCCCTTATATGGGTTATATGGCACTATATATGGAGCAAATATTGCCACAAGGACAATAATTATTGCTAGTATGATAAGTGCTGAAAACAATCTATGTTTCTTTATAAATGCTGTAATATTTTTCATCACTTACCCCCTCTCTCTAACCTTTGGATCTACTAAGCTATATGAAATATCCACTATTAAATTTATAACCATATAAATAAGCGCTATCCAAAGTACATAAGCTTGAATCACTGGATAATCATACGCTGTAATCGCTGAAACCGCTAAATTTCCAAGTCCTGGATATGAAAATATAACCTCTACAACTGCTGTACCACCTAACAATGAACCTAATGATAATCCCAATAATGTTATTAAAGGTAATAGAGAATTTGGAAATACATGTCTTAAAAGTATTTTTCCATTACTTAATCCTCTTGCCTTAGCTCCAATTACATAATCTTTACTTAATTCTTCTAAAACTGCTGTACGGACTTGTCTTGTATATTTAGCCGCCATTGCAAATGCCAATGTTAAAGCTGGTAAAATCATTGCTTTGAATCCTCCACCTACAGCTACTACAGGTAAAAGCTTCAGCTTTAACGCTACAACATATAAAAGTATCAACCCAACCCAAAAGTTTGGTATAGAAACTCCTAAAAAAGTTATACCTCTTATAGCATAGTCGGCTATTTTATTTTGTTTAACAGCTGCAATTATTCCACTCGGAATTGAAATTATTAACATTATAATCAAAGATAAAAATGCTAATTTCAACGTTGGAACTAATCTTTCCAACAAGATTCCTATAACAGGCTTTCCTGATGAATACGATGTTCCAAAATCACCATGAAGACATGAAGTCAACCAGTTAAAATACTGCACCAAAAATGGTTTGTTTAACCCCATGGCTTCTCTAGTTTGGTTGATTACTTCTTCACTCGGCATTACACCACCAGAAGAGTACATCACTCTAACAGGATCCCCTGGTGCCATATATATTAATGCAAAAGTTATAAAGCTTATTCCAACCAATACAACTGCCATTTGAGCTATTCTATTTAATATTTGTTTTTTATTCAAAATACCTCCTCCTTAAAATTTTACTTGAATATGCTTTATATTTATAGTTTTTACTACTTAGCATCCATATCTAAATTATCAAAATATAAAATAAGTGATTTAGCTAGATTTGATAAACTATCTCTTCTTCTATGTATATATCCAAAGGAAATACTTTTTTCATATGATAAAATAGGAATTGCTTTTATTCCATATTCCTGATATTGATTATTTACAAAGCTACTTCCTATAAATCCACAGCTTGTATTTTTCAATAATTGAATTAGAAAACAGTCGCTATTTGTATAAGATACAGAAATATTATCTCTATTATAAAGAAAATCTTCCTTTATATGACCTAATTGACTGTATAGAGAATACTGTTTTTCCTGATATTGAACTAATTTAATATCCTTTATAGTAGCTTTATCTACTGACTCTCTCGTGTATAATGGACTATTTTGACCCACAAATAAATACAACGGCGTCTTTGCTAATTCGTGATATTCTAACCCCTTTGATTTAATAGTTTGTTTAAAAGCAGACATACTTCTTTTTGATATATATACAAAGCCTAACTCTGACTTTCTTGAATGTACTCTCTTGAGAATCTCCTCTACATTAGTTTCAAAAAAATCTATTTGAATATTCTTCTTTGACTCATCATTATAAAATTTAGATAAATGAAAAGACAAGGTGTCACTAGGGACACTAGATATAGACAACATTTCAAGACCTTGACCTTTTTTAAATTCATTTATAATATTTATATTTTTTAATACTTCTATAGCGTACATGTAAATACTCTCCCCTTGAGGAGTAATAGTAACACCATTTCTATTACGATTTAATAAAACCATATTTAACTCTTCTTCTAAAGATTTGACTATCTTGCTCACATTTGGTTGCGTTGTAATTAAAGCCTCTGCCGCTGCGTGAAAGCTTCCCATATCAACACTAACTACGAAATATTGTAATTGTTTAACATCCATAAAACTATCCCCATTATTATTTTATTTACTATTTACTAAAATTAAAAAACACACCTTATAAAAGTGTGCATAACTACTCTATAAAAAGACATTTTTAGAACACACCTATGCACCGTAGAATAGTTCTCAATATTATAAAAGCAGGTATCCTGGCTAAAAAGCATTGTCGATTTTTCCTTCCCAGATAAAATATCCAGTGGTATAAAAATCGACCCTTTATCACAGTGACGGGATCGCATTGGATTTTCACCAATTTCCCTATTAATCTATATAAATAGAACTTTTATAACTACATTTTTTACTATATGAATAATATAGCATACAATTTCTCAAAAAGTGACAATTTTTTTATTCTATATAATTCCATTTTGTTATACCTTATAAGTGTTTTTCTACAATAAAAAATGCAATTAAAATAAATTTCTTTATTATAAATTGCATTTTTTATTTAAATCTATTAAAGCATTTCCATATTATGTTGTTCAGATAGAGAATTATTAGCACAACATTCACAAGTATTTATGTTACTTATGAAGGAAACTAATGGATCTCCTTTTCTTATCGCTAAAGATGTTGTATTATAAAGTATTCTTCCTGTTACAGGTGAATAATATTCTTTTAATATATTTCCAAAATAATCTGTAATATACCCGACAATTTGACCTTCTTCAATAGGATCTCCCGCACTATAAGATGGATACCATAGACCATCTTTATCTGAATCTAAGCAGTACATACAGTGAACGTATTCTACCTCTGTTTCCTTAGGCTCATAAGCTTCTCCATCTAATAAGCCATAATAATATAAAACATTTAATATTCTATCTTTATATAAAATAGCTTGATCTACATTACACTCACCTCTACAGCCTAATTCAGCCAAAACTCCCGGTATATTATATTTCATGGCCATACCATTTATACTACCACAATCTGAACCAGAACCTATAATAGGACCTAAGTTCATTAATTCGCCTATTTTTCTAGATTGCATTCTGACTTCTTCAGTTGCATCTCTGTGATATAAAGTAAAAGGCATTAAATCCTCATGTATATCTCCACTATGCAAATCTAGGAAAAAATCACTTTGACCGTACACTTCCTCTGAAATAAAATACGCTAATTGTTCTGTGTGAGTTCCATTTTTATCGCCTGGGAAGCATCTATTTAGATTTTTTCCGTCTATTGGTCCTACATATTGCATTTTTGCCTCAAATGCAGATACATTTGTAATATGTACTAAAATTAATTGTCCTTTCAAATCCTCTGGTTCTATCTCTCTAGTTAATTTAATTAGACCGAATACACCTGTGTATTCTCCACCGTGTACAGCTGCTGTTATAGCTACAGTTTTTCCTTCTTGAGCTCCGTTAATTAGTGTAATTGGTATTTTTACATCATAGTTATCATTTACCTTCAAGCTTACATTTCCTTGTATTTTTTCTCCTGGATTTGCAACTAAATCTCCAACTTTTAATATTATTTTTTTATCCATATATATCTCTCCTGTATAAATAATTTTAAATTTTTATTTGTAGTTAATCAAAGTTCTTTATTTTTATGTTTTAACAGGATACCTATAATTACAAACTATTTTATATTAAATTTTGTTGTTTTTTAAGTATATATTATAAAAAGATTTGATATAAATCAAATCTTTTTACAAATAAATCTATTTATTATCTTTCATTCTCATAGCTCTCATCGCGTTAAGTACTGCTATCAAAGCAACTCCAACATCTGCAAATACTGCTTCCCACATGTTAGATACACCACCAGCAGTTGCTATTAAAACTATGATTTTTACACCTAATGCAAATATTATGTTTTGCCATACTATTTTATTAGTCTTTTTAGATATTGCTATAGCTTTTGCTATTTGACTTGGTTCGTCGTTCATTATAACTACATCAGCTGCTTCTATAGCTGCGTCTGATCCAAGTCCACCCATCGCTATACCTACATCTGCTCTAGCTAAAACTGGGGCATCGTTTATACCATCTCCAACGAAAGCAACTTTTTGTTTTTCTGTTCTGCCTTGGTAGATTTCTTCTATTTTTTCTACTTTTTCATCTGGTAGTAGGTTTGAATATACTTTATCTAATTTTAATTCTTCAGCTACTGAATCTGCAACTTTTTTATTGTCTCCAGTAAGCATAACTGTTTGCTTGATTCCTATTTCTTTTAATTTTGCTATTGCTTGTTTACTGTCTTCTTTTATTTCGTCTGATATTACTATATATCCAGCAAATTTGCCGTCAACTGCTACATATATAACTGTACCTATTTCTGTAACTTTTACATATTCTATATTATTAGCTTTCATTAATTTTTCATTACCAGCTAAAACGATTTTTCCATTGCAGTTTACCTTTATACCATGTGCTGCTATTTCTTCGTATTCTCCAATTCTGCTTAAATCTAAGTCCTTGTCGTATGCTGCAACTATTGATTTAGCTATTGGATGGTTTGAGTTTGCTTCTGCATATGCTGCGTATTCCATAAGCTCATCTTCTGAAACATTTACTGCGTTTACTTTTGTTACATTGAATACACCCTTTGTAAGTGTTCCTGTTTTATCGAATACTACAGTGTCTACATATCTCAATGCTTCTAAGTAGTTACTTCCCTTTATTAGCACACCGTTTTTAGATGCAAAACCAATTCCACTGAAGAAAGTAAGTGGTATTGATAAAACTAATGCACAAGGACAAGAAACAACTAAGAATGTCAATCCTCTTAATATCCAGTCATACCAAACAGCTTTACTAGACATATCTATAACCATTGGAGGTATTATAGCTATTATAGCTGCTAGCGCAACAACTACTGGAGTGTAGTATTTAGAGAACACACTTATGAAGTTTTCAGTTTTTGCTTTTTTACTACTTGCATTTTCAACTAAGTCTAATACCTTTGAAACTGCTGATTCTCCAAAGTCCTTAGTTACTTCTATAGTTAATAATGCATTTTTGTTTATAAATCCTGAAAGAACTTCATCTTCTACTTTTACAGTTCTAAGCACTGATTCACCAGTAAGCGCTGATGTATCTACCATAGAAGATCCTTCTATTACTATACCATCAAGAGGAACTCTTTCACCTGGTTTAACTACGATTATATCTCCAATTTCTACTTCTTCTGGATCTACAACCTCTATATCATTTCCTATTTTTAAATTAGCTATATCAGGTCTAATTTCCATCAAGGCTGAAATTGATTTTCTTGATTTACCAACTGCTAATCCTTGTAAAAATACACCTAATTTGTAAAATACCATAACACCAACTGCTTCTGATGTTTCACCTATTAGGATTGCTCCAACAGTAGCGACTGTTATTAAGAAGTTTTCATCGAATACTCTACCATTTTTCATGTTTTTAGCAGCTTTTAATAATACATCTCCACCTACTACTAAATAAACTGCTATGAATAATACTGTACTTATGATGCTTCCTTCACCATGACCACCTATTATTTCTTGAGCAAATGTTATAGCATATACGATTATACCTACTATTAATCTCAATTTATCTATCTTGTCTTTATCGAATTTCTTTTCAACAGCTTTGTTTAATTGTTTATTTTGAGATTTTGAAACACCTTTTACTTGTATATTTATACAGTGTTCAAGATTTTTAACTATTTTTGCAACTTCTTCTACTACTTCCCTTCTAGATACACTTCCATCTAATTCTATATCTAGCATGCAATTTCCAAAATCTAAAGTAGCATCTTTTACGCCTTGTAATTGTTTTGTTTCAAACTCTATTTGGTCGGCGCATTGCATACATTTTAAGTTTTCTAATTTTAATTGTAATTGTCTAGAATTACTCTTTCTGTTGTCGTGTACTTGTATGTCAAGCCCTGGCTCTGTTGTATTTATTATATCTAATACTTTATTTATAACTATATTTCTACTAACTCCATCTTTTAATTCGAAGCTTAATTTCTTGTTTACAAAGTTTAAATTTGATATTTCTACTTCATCTAATGCTTCTACCTTTTGGTTGATTACTTCTGCACAATGTGCACAATCTAATCCACCTAGAGTCATATCTACTTTTTTATTGTTGCCTTTGCTAGAAGCTTTTTCTATAACTTGTATGTCAAGTCCTGGTTCTGTTGTATTTATTATATCTATTGCCTTTTGTATAGTTAAACTTCTACTAGCTCCATCTTTTAATTCAAAGCTCAATTTCTTATTTACGAAGTTTAAATTTGATATTTCTACTTCATCTAACGCTTCTACTTTTTGGTTGATTACTTCTGCACAGTGTGCGCAGTCTAACCCACCTAATATCATATCTATTCTTTTGTCTTGTGTTTTTTTAGATTTTTTGCTCTCCATTACTTGAATATCAAGTCCTGGTTCTGTTGTATCTATTATATTAATTACTGTTTCTATAGTTTTAGCTCTATTTGAAACATCCTTTAACTCAAAACTTAATTTTTTATTTACAAAATTTAAATTTGAACTTTGCACTGAATCTAAACCAGAAACCTTTTGATTTATAACTTCAGCACAATGTGCACAGTCTAATCCACCTAATATTATATCTACTCTCTTATCTTGACTATTAAAGCTTGGTTTATCCTCACTCGTTTTTCTAAAAGTACTTATCTTTAATGAAGAATCCATAGTCTTTATCAATGAAGACAATTCTTCAACAATAGCACCTTCATCTTTTGATGAATCAAGAGATACAGTTAATGTCTTTTCTCCAGTATTTACTGCACATGATTCTATTCCTGGAACATTGACAGCTAAAAGCTCTATCATCTCTGCCATGTCTTTAGTCAATGCACCTTCAACAAACAATTCTTTTTTAACTAAAGCTGCTGTACTCATATAATCCCCTTCCTTCTCTAATGTTTATACATTTCTTCTATATGGTGTAATCCACAAGCAAATATTTGACTTATATGTTCATCATCTAATGAATAAAATACTGTCTTTCCTACTTTTCTAAATTTAACAAGTCTCGCCTGTTTTAAAACTCTAAGCTGATGTGAGATAGCAGATTGAGTCATCCCCAATGCATTAGCTATATCACAAACACACATTTCTTCTTTGAATAAAATAAATATAATTTTTATTCTAGTTTGATCTCCAAATACCTTAAATAATTCAGCTAAATCTAAAAGCATTTCCTCTCCTGGCATATCACCTTTTATTTTTTGAACAATATCTTCATGATCGTGCTTACATTCACATTCACTTATATTTTCATCATTTATATCGTATTTCATAATAATTCCCTCCATATTAAACAAACATATGAATAACTGTTCATATATTATTATAATAGTACCTTTACTTTTATTTAGCAACATATTTTCGGATTTTTTTTATTAACTTTTAATTCCATTTTGTTATGATTTATTTTTTGATTTATAAATAATTACTTTAAACATATATTTTCCATTAATTTAATATATATATTATTAGAAAAATTTTTAATTGCTTCATTTAAAAGGAAAGGAGAATTTACATGAATAATAACAATAGAAAAGAAAATGTAAACTCTAATTATATATATCCTCAGCCTTATATAGATCCTATGGTTTATTTAAATCCTTATTATTCTTCAAATATGCAGGGATATCAATATAATAACAATCAGGGGTATATAGATTATTCTCAGTTTAACAACGGATACATTGATTACTCTCAATTTAATGAGAACCAAAATAATACTACACCCGAACAAAATTATGTAAAAAATCAAAACGAAGAGTACACTAATATTCCACCTGAAGAGGATTTTAATATACCTTATATTCCATACTATCCACCTTCAAATATGTCTAACAATACACAAAATATACCTAATATGATACTTCCAAATACTCAATACCAAGGATTGCCACCAAATATGGGAAATCAAGGCTTTACAGATCAAAATCAACAAAATCCTCAAGGTATGCCAAACCAAAATTTCCAAAACATGAATATACCTTATAACCAAATGTCTTATATACATCCATCTATGCCTTATATGGGATATGTTCCTATACCAAAACCTATGTATCCTGCAAATATGTTCCCTAATATGTATCCAGAAATGTTTCCTAACATGATGTATCCAAACTATCCTTTTGTGAATATGGGACCTGATATGTCTAATATCAATATGGAAGAATTTGATGAAGAGGAAATGTAAAATTGCATAAGTAAAGGGAGCTCACCGATTTTAAAGTAGCTCCCTTTTTTATATTTTTTTGAATAGTAATCTAATATCTATTTATTAGCTTTGCGGTTTCTGTTGTAGTTGATTAAGCATCCAGCTTTAACTATTTCTTTTTCATCATTTGTCATATCAGCTATGTATAGGCTTAATTCTTTTATTTCATCTCCTATAACATAAGCTTTTATGTCCTTCATATCTCCATCTAATGCTTTTCTTATATTTGGAACGAATATATAATCTCCAACCTCAAACTCAGCATCTGCTTCCATTTGGAATGGAACCATACCCCAGTTCATAACGTTTGAACGATAACGTTTAGTTGCGTATTCTTTACAGATGTTAGCAAGTCCACCCATAACTCTTTGGCAGCTAGCAGCTTGTTCACGAGCAGAACCGTCACCTGGTTTTTTAGCGTAAATCATACTTCCTATTTCTATATCTTTAACGTCGTCTATATCGAATTTTTCAGTTATTTTAGCGTAAACATCAGCAAGCTTAGCATCTAGAGCTGTTGGATCTTGTCCTTCTAATCTAGCTTTTTCTACTTTGTCAACTGCTTTTGTATTTCCTACGTATTCAGGATCTCTTCTTGATAATGCGAATTCAGCTAATTTTAATGGGTTAGATCTGAATGCTGAAGTTTCTCCTGATGGTATTAATTCGTCTGTAGTTGTAACTTCATCTAGTATTTTAGAGCAAACCTTTAATAATATATTGTCTGCTAATGCACTCATTGCTGGCCAATCTTTTATGTTTGGTCCGTAAACTAAATCTAATTCATCGTCAGCCTTTTCAAATCCTTGGTATACTCTGCTTCTATATGCAGAATCATCGAATTTGTAGCCTGGTATATTAGCTTCATTTACTAAATCAGTTGCAGAAGTTAAGATACCTCCATTTGCTGCTGTCGCTGCTATACTTCTAGCATCCATTAAAGCAACTGATGACATTTGACCGTTTCCTGGTTTAGAACCTTCTCTGTTAGGGAAGTTTCTAGTTGTATGTCTTATACTTAAACCGTTGTTAGCTGGAGTATCTCCTGCTCCGAAGCATGGTCCACAGAATGCAGTTTTTATAGTTGCTCCAGATGCCATTAAAGTAGATATAGCACCTTTTTCTAATAAATCCATAAATACTGGTTGAGATGATGGATATACTGCTAATGAGAATTCATCATTTCCACAGTTTTTACCTTTAAGTATTTCTGCTGCTTGCATTACACTTGTGTAAGTACCACCTGAGCATCCAGCTATGATACCTTGTTGAACTTGTAATTTTCCATCTACTATTTTATCAGTTAGACTGAATTCTATTTCTGGATTGTCTATTAATTTTTTAGCGTCTTCTTCTACTTTTGTTAGTATTTCTTCAAGGTTAGCGTTTAATTCATCTATTTCATATACGTTACTTGGATGGAATGGTAGAGCTATCATAGGTTTAATTTCACTTAAATCTACATAAACTAATCCATCGTAGTAAGCAACTTCTTTTGGATTTAATTCTTTGTAATCTTCTACTCTATTGTGAGCAGCTAAGTATGCTTTTGTATCTTCGTCTGTTCTCCATACAGAAGTTAAGCATGTAGTTTCAGTAGTCATAACATCTACACCATTTCTGTAATCTGTAGTCATTGATGCAACCCCTGGTCCTACGAATTCCATTACTTTATTTTTAACGTATCCATTTTTGAATACTTTTCCTATTATAGCAAGTGCTATATCTTGTGGTCCTACTCCTGGATGTGGTTTACCTTCTAAGTAAATAGCTACTACACCTGGATAAGCGATGTCGTAAGTGTCTTCTAGTAATTGTTTAACTAGTTCTCCACCACCTTCTCCTACTGCCATTGTTCCAAGAGCTCCGTATCTAGTGTGACTGTCTGATCCTAATATCATTTTTCCACAACCAGCCATCATTTCTCTCATGTATTGATGTATAACTGATATATGAGCTGGAACATAGATTCCGCCGTATTTTTTAGCAGCTGATAAACCAAACATATGGTCATCTTCGTTTATTGTTCCACCTACTGCACATAGTGAGTTGTGGCAGTTTGTAAGAACGTAAGGAATTGGGAATTTTTTCATTCCTGATGCTTTTGCTGTTTGGATTATACCAACATATGTTATATCATGAGATGCCATTGCATCGAATTTTATTTTTAACTTGTCCATATCAGAAGAAGTGTTATGTGCTTCTAATATAGAATAAGCTATTGTTCCTTTTTTAGCTTCTTCCTTGTTTGCTTTTTTGCCTGTTAGTTGTTCAACCTTTTCAGCTTCTGATTCTTTTACTATGGCATCACCGTTTACTAGATAGACACCTTCATCGTATAATTTAATCATTTCAAATCTCCCTTTCATCTACTTTATATTATTAAAATATGTCTATATCTATTTTATTACTTTTGAATAAATTTTTCACCAAAACTTATACTTAAAATATACTCCTATATTAGATTAAAGTCTAATATAGTTTTTTCATATATATTATTCCTAAAAAGCATAACATATCAATAAATTTTACAATATAGATTATTTTTATCGCAACTTTCACTTGACTTGAAGTTAACTTCAACCATTATAATATATTTTAAAAATTTAATAATATAAGACAGAGGGAAATTTATGAGTAAATCAAAAGTTTATTTTACAGACTTCCGTACAAAATTAGGTGAAGGTCTTCCAACAAAATTAAAAAAGCTAATAAAAGAAGCTGGTATTGCTGATATAGATATGGATAAAAAATTTGTAGCAATAAAAATGCACTTTGGTGAACTTGGTAACCTAGGATTGGATTTACTCTATTGACAGTTGGATGTCCAATATTAATCGGCGATGGGCTAAAAGGAACTGACGATATAGAAGTTCCTGTAGCTGGTGGTGAATACGTAAAAAGTGCCAAAAACAATGTGCCAACAATGGACTAATATTTAATCTTGAAACTAAAAAAATGGGCATAAACCCAGATACTTGTGCAGGCTGTGGACGTTGTATAGGTGCATGTAACTTTGACGCTATATCATTCGAAAATTGGACTGTTATTTTTACAGCACCTATTTACACTTTTTATCATTTAATTATTAAACATCGATTAAATCTATCTTCACATTATCTTCAATAAACTTTATAAAATCTTTAACTATTATACTCAACTGTTTTTCCTTTGGATACACAAGCCATGTATTTCTAATTATATTATTTCCATCAGAATCGAGTAGTGGCATTGTATATAAATTATATTCCTTCTCAAATCCCTCTGGTAAGAAACAGCATGCATAACCAAAGCCTTTATCTACTAACTGCCATGCAAATTCTATATAGCCTGCAAACATTCCTACCGGTGGATTTTCTCTGTATATATCATACCACCATTTATCTAAAATCTCTTTGCTCTTGTCATTTGTTTTGTAATCAATACGTTGCATCTTAGGCAACTCTTCCAAATCAATCGGCTTTTTAGATACTATATATGCCTTATTTTGTTTGACCAAAATTTTATTTACCGGTCCTTCAAAATCCCCACAGATAAATCCAAGCTCTATGTGATTTTTTAGTATCATTTTAAATAAATTATTACTTTGGTCATTCATAATCTCAAAATTAATATTTTTATTTTTCTTTCTATATTCAAATAATACATCCGTCAATTCAAACTTACTATAAGTATAAGGTGAACCGACTTTTATCACACCTTGTAGTTGATCCTTGTATAGAGCTAGGCCTTCCTTTACATCCTCCATAAAGTCCAGATAATCCTTAGCTCGTTTCGCCAGATACTCACCCTCCAAAGTAAATCTTATTCCCTTTGATGTTCTCGTTATTATTTTTACACCAAATTCCTTTTCGATATTTTTTACCCTTTTGCTAAGAGATGGTTGAGTTATATACAGCATATCAGCAACCTTAGTCATATTAGGCGTTTTATATAATTTATATAGTATTTCCCAATCTGAATCCCTCATAATTTACCACCTCCATTTATAATAACAATTTCCTTTATATTTATTTTATCAAAGCAAATTGTAACAGACAATATTATAGTTATCTGCGTGAATACACATTAAAAAAGGCGTAAATTCTAAAAAAAAATTTACGCCTAAGATTTCTTAATTATTTGCCAACAAATTATGCTATTTTTTTATCTGGTCCCATATATTTTGAATCACTAAATGCTAATAAAGGATAGAAAACTACTGATAAAAATATTAATCCAATACAAAATCCTACTCCCTTTCCAAATACCTTTGCTAGCTTATACATTGTCATAATAGCTACAACTATGTTTACTAAAGGAACAATAAATGCTAAAAATATCCATCCATTTCCCCAAGTAATTTTACAAAGGCAATATGTATTATAAATAGGTATTATAGCTTTCCATCCTGCAAGATCAGCCTTTTCAAAAATTACCCACATAGAAGCAAACATTAATACAACTACTGCTAAATAAATTATTACACTCATTAAAATACCCTCCTCTTATTCTATTAAGTATTTTCATTATATATAAAACATAGATATCAGTCAATATTTTACAAATATATATTTTCTATATATTAGAAAAAGGCTAACCGATATTTACAAATGTATATCAGTCAGCCTTTTTTAACTTTTACTCTCTAAATAAAACTATTTTATTTTCATCTATACTCTTTTTAACATCTATAACTCTCTGATTAGAAGAACCTCTCATCATAAGAGATAAATTTCTTTTATCTTGAACAAATGGACCATCAACCAAAACATCTATATAATTTAGAACATCCTTTTGCTTTTGATTAAATTGCTCTACAGTATATCCTGTCCATAAATATATCTTCTTCTCAGGGAATTTTTCTTTAAACATCTTACATACCTCGATTACTCCATCTACATTTTCAGGGCAAAGTGGCTCTCCCCCTAATATAGATAGATCTCTGTGTACGTTATTTTTATTTATATTTTCAATTATATATTTTAAATCTGAGTCCTCGAATTCCTGACCTGCATTGAAGTCCCAGGTTTCTCCATTGAAGCACCCCTTGCAGTGATGAGGACATCCTTGAGTCCAAAGAGACATTGTAACTCCTAATCCATTTGCTATGTCGTTATCCTTTATTTTAGAAAATCTCATTAAAATCACTCCAATTTTCTTATAAATGTAAAACTCTTTGGCTGATTTCTTGAGTACGTCCTTTACCCCACATATTAGAGCCTATATATCCGCAAGTTCTTCTCATAACCTGCATTTCGTTTTTATCTCTATTTCCACAGTTTGGACAATACCATTCCATATCGTCGTCTAATTTGATTTCTCCTGTATATCCACATTTGAAGCAAACATCTGGTTTTGTGTTTATTTCTGCGTATTGGATATTGTGGTAGATGTAATTTATTATTTGTTCCACTGCTGGTAAATTTTTACTCATATCAGGAACTTCTACGTAGCTTATACATCCACCTAAGCTTATATCGTGGAATTGGCTTTCGAATTTTAATTTTTCGAAGGCATCTATTTCCTCAGCAACATGAACATGATAAGAATTTGTGTAGTACATTCTATCAGTTACATTTTTTATTTCGCCGAATTTTTGTTTATCTAGTCTACAGAATCTAGAAGTTAAGCTTTCTCCTGGAGTTCCATATAATCCAAATCCAAGTCCTGTTTCTTTCTTCCATTTATCGCAAGTGTCTTTTAAATGATTCATTACTTCTAATGCAAATTTTTCACCCTCTGGAGTTGTATGTGATACACCAAGCATTGCTTGAGTCATTTCGTAAACACCTACATATCCTAGAGATAATGTTGAGTATCCGTCTTTTAATAATGAATCTATTTTTTCACCCTTTTTAAGTCTAGCGATACCACCGTGTTGCCAGTGAATTGGTGATATATCAGAAGGAGTTCCTAATAATAAGTTATGTCTAACCATTAAAGCTTCTCTGCATAATTCTAGTCTCTCATCTAGGATTTCCCAGAATTTATCCATGTCCTTATTTGCTGTTAAAGCTACTTGAACTAAGTTAAGACTTACTACTCCTTGATTAAATCTTCCATACCATTTATAATTTCCATTTTCGTCCTTCCAGTTGCTTAAATGAGATCTACATCCCATTGGAGGGAAAGTTTCTCCATCGTAATTTTTTCTCATGATTTTAGCACTTTGGTAATCTGGCACTAATCTCTTTGTGTTGCATTTAGCTGCTAATCTAGTTATATAGTCGTATTTTCCGCCTTCTAGACAGTTGTGTTCATCTAGTAGATAGACAAGTTTTGGGAATTCTTCTCCTATTTCTTGTCCCTTGTAGTTTTTCATACCTTCTAATCTTTGGCGTATCATTTCTTCACAGATTAGAGCTTCTTCTCTTTCGTATTCTCCGCCTTCTTCTATTTCAAGATATATTGTAGAGAATGGAGATTGACCATTACTTGTGTGTAATGTAGATAATTGGTATCTGATTGTTTGTATACCAGATTTTAATTCCTCTAGCATTCTATCTTCAGCTAATTCATGCGCCATTTCTTCGCTGTATTTTTCCATATATTTATTTAAATATTTATTGTATGAAACTCTTAAAAATGGAGCTATATGTTTTATAGTTATTGAGTTTCCACCGTATTGTCCACTTGCTATTTGAGCTATTATTTGAGTTGTAACTGTACATGCTGTAGCAAATGATTTTGGTGATTCTACTAATTTGTTGTTTATAACTGTTCCGTTGTTTAGCATGTCTTCTAGGTTGATTAGCATGCAGTTGTGTATCGGCTGTATCGCATAATCCATATCATGGTAATGAATGGCACCTTCATCATGAGCTTGAACAATATGTGCAGGTATTAATTTTCTTCTAGCTATATCCTTTGAAACCTCTCCTGCCACTAGGTCTCTTTGCGTAGATGCTAAATGTCCATTTTTGTTAGAGTTTTCATTTAAAACATCCTCGTTACTTTTGTCTAGTAACCCTAATATACTATCATCTGTAGTATTTACTTCTCTCTTAAAAGATTGAACTGCTCTATAGCCTTCATACGCTTTTGCAGTTAATTCTTGTTTATGATCTATTAGTTCTTTATATACCAACTCTTCTACTTTATACACAGTTGGAGAAGATGATTCTTGTAAATACAGTTTTTCTATTTCATCAGCTATATCACTTGCTATTTCTTGTTCCATTATACCGCTACCATATTTCATAGCTTTTAATATAGCATTTTTTATTTTTGATTTATCAAATTCTACTTTACTTCCATCCCTCTTTATTATATTTAAATTCGCTGTCATCGTTATCTCCTTTTTTACCTTTAGTTTTAATCTCATTATTAATCATAAATCTATCAATACTAATAGCTATAACCTTATATAAATATGTCTGTATAATTTAAAAATTGAAGAATTGCTATTTCTTATGTATAATTTTTCAAAAGCACAATATATAGTATCGACTGGTTTATTTTACACTATATATTGTGCCTAATCAAGCTAGTTTAAATAAAATTAAATATATAGATTTTTCCAATAATTATACATACATTGTATTTACTGGGCTTTAAGCAATTCATAAAATTATATTTTTAAATTCTATAGATTTTGTATTAATTTATCTAACAAATTTATCTATTGCATCATTTAAATCCTTCAATAATTTTTGCTTTTCCTGTAGCTTATCATCTCCAACTACATCTACGACACATTTGTTTATATGATCCTCTAGAATTTTTTTACCTAAGTTATTTAACGCCGATTTAACTGCAGATATTTGTATTAAAATCTCTGTGCAATCCCTGTGCTCCTCCATCATAGTTTTTACAGAGTTCGCATGTCCAATTATTCTAGACATTCTATTTATTAATTTTTTATAATCTTCATCTGAATGTACGTGGTTTGTATGTACATGATCGTGGTTTCCGTTAGTCATGTAACTCCCTCCTACCTATTTTTAATTTTTTTAAGGCTTATAGATTAAATTATACCTCATAAAATTACTATTTAATCATTTTAGATAATTAATTGACATATTTTTATTATGAATCTATAATATAATTAATAACCCCCCTAGGGGGATAAAGGAGGTAATAAAAATGCATGAAGGCCACCACGGAATATTAGATGATATAGAAGATATGGACGATTTATTTGGAATAAGTGAAGATCATGACCACGATCATTGTCACGGTCATCACCATCATCATCACGATCACGACCATGATCATGAACATTCAGACGATAATCATAATAAGAAAAAGAAATTCGGTTTATTTAAGAAAAAAGAAGACTAATAAGTAATTTAACAACCATATACGCCTGAGGGAATTTTATTTCTCTCAGGTTTTAAATTATAAATTTAATAAGAAAGGGGTATAAAATATGAATAGATTTATCACAAAAAATAAAATATACATTCTTCCAATGACTTTACTACTATTAAATATACTTGCTATTTTATTTCATTTTTTTATAAAAATTTCGCTTCCATTTCCATTTGAAATAATCCCTCTAGTAATAGGAGGATTTGTAGTAATAAGATCAACCTTGCTTGCAACTATTAAAAAGAAAAAAGTTACAGCTGGGCTTTTAGTAGTTTTAGCTCTAATTGGAACTACATATGTGGGAGAATATTTATCTGGCTCAATAGTTTCATTTATGATGATTTTTGGAGAGTTTCTAGAGGATTTAACTATGAAAAAAACACAAAACGCAGTTCGCTCTCTTATAAAGCTAGTCCCTCATAAATGTAGAAAAAAAATCGGCGATAAATTCGAGCTAGTATCTATTCGTGAAGTCAGACCTGGGGATATAATCCAAGTTATAGCAGGAGAAAAAATTCCAGTAGATGGAATTATCAACAATGGTCAAGCGACAATAAACGAAGCTGCAATAACAGGGGAATCTATGCCTGTGGATAAAAGCATCCATGACAAAGTATTTGTAGGTACTTTAAACGAAAACGGTGTAATTGAAATACTTACTGAAAAAATAGGAAATGAAACTATCCTTGGTCAAATTATAAAAACTGTAAAAAATGCCCAAGAAAACAAAGGCAACGTCCAAAAAACTGCCGACAGATTCGCAGAATTCTTCCTTCCAACTATACTTTTCATATGCTTTGTAACTGCTCTACTTACAAAGGATATAATGCGTGTTATGTCTATTTTAGTAATAGCTTGCCCATGTGCATTAGTTTTGGCGACTCCAACTGCTGTTATCGCCAGCGTCGGAAATGCAGCTAAAAAAGGCGTTCTAATAAAGGGCGGTGTTGTAATCGAGGAATTCGCAAAAGTCACAACTATATGCTTCGATAAAACTGGAACTATCACTAAGGGTACACCTGAGGTTGTGGATATGTTCATATGCGATGAATCTAAAAAACAAGAATTTTTAGAAGCACTAGCAATAGTAGAGAAAAATTCAGGTCATCCTATTGGAAAGTCTATCGTAAAATATCTTGTAGATAAAGAAAATATAAATATGAATAATATTCCAAATGGTGAATTCAACATGCTGTTTGGTCGAGGAGTAAAAGTAAAATTAGATGAAAAAATTTACGAGGTATCAAATAGAAGAGCTCTAGAAGAATTAAATTTTGAAGGCTTTGATTCTGATAAAATATATGAATTTTTAGGTCACGAGGAAAAACTTGGAAGAACAGCTCTAGTTGTACTTTCAAATAAAAATATACTAGGCTGCTTATCTATAGCAGATACAGTAAGACCTTATATAAAGGATACTATCAACGAATTAAAAACTCTAGGAATAGAAGACTTTGTAATGCTTACTGGCGACAATGAATATACAGCAAGCGCAATCTGTGAAGAAGTCGGTATAAAACATTTTAAATCAAACCTTCTTCCACAAGAAAAGCTAGACTATATAAAAAAATTACAATCAGAAGGAAAATACGTAGCTATGATTGGTGATGGAATAAACGACGCCCCTGCACTTACTCTTGCAAACGTAGGAATCGCTATGGGTATGGCAGGAACAGATATAGCATCAGATGCCTCTGATATAACCTTGATGTCAGATAGAATAGATTTTCTATGCGAGACTCTAGCTCTTAGCAAGAGAACTTATTCTATCATAAAACAAAATATATGGGTCTTTGCAGTCCTTGTAAATATAGTTGGTATACTTTTATCTGGATTAGGCTTCTTAAACCCTATAGCAGCCGCTATAATCCACAATGCATCTTCAATTTTCGTAGTATTAAATTCCTCTAGAATGCTAGGATATAAGTATAAAAATGATAGAACAAGTAGTAAATTATCTATCCAATCTAATTAATATAAATACTACTACCGACTCGAACAACGAAACTGAAGGTGTGCTTTATATAAAAAAAGTATTCGACGAAATCGGCATCGAAAACAAAATTTACGAGCCCGTTCCTAATAAAGGAAATCTATATGCAACTATCAGAGGAGAAAACCAAGAGTCTATTTTGCTTCACAGTCATATAGACACAGCTAATTACAGCGAGGAAAATTGGCTCTTTCCTCCCGATAAAGCTACGATTGTCAATAACTGTGTTGTCGGTAGGGGCACATTAGACTGCAAAGGATTGATTGCAATTTGGATGGCTATTATGAAAAATATTTATTTAAGTGATAAAAAACCTAAAAATACTATCATATTTCTATGCGCCTGTGATGAAGAAAGCGATGGTGAATATGGAACAAAATGGATTATAGATAATACTAATATTTTAGACGATGTAAAATTAGTTTTTGGAGAAAGCGGTGGTTACCCTATTACATTAAACAATAATATTTATTTCACCATTCAAACAGGAGAAATTTACATGGATTCCGAAGAAATAAATAATACTAATTATACACCAGATAAAATCGATGAAATTTTTAGTAAAGCTATAGAAATGGGATATTACAATCAAAATACACTAGAGTTTTACAACAAACGCCATCTACAAACAAAGAGAAAAATTCCAAATAGATACTTTTATGAAAACGTAGATATTCTATTAAATAAAAGCCACACTTTTAATCACGAACTTATTTTCAACCTAATTCAAAAAGAACTTGCTGGCTATAAATTGCTACCTGTTATAACACCAGGATACAGCGATAATAGATTATTTAGAGAAAAAGGAATTCCTACACTAGGCTTTTTCCCTCTAGATATAAAAAACAATATCTCCGGCATACACGGAGCCAACGAGTATATTAGCTTTAAATCACTAAAATTCTCATACGACATTTTAGCCAAAATAATCTACCATATATTGTAAATAATCATTTTTTTCAACCTCTATTGTATTATAATTTAATTAACAAATATAATACTATGGAGGTTTTTTATGTCAAATCTATTAAGAGAGAAAATAAATAAAAACGAAAAAATCCTAGGTACCTTCTTCGAACTAGGATCAATGAGTGTAGTTGAATGCTTAGGTCAAACAGGGCTTGATTTTATAATTATAGATAACGAACATGGACCTTTCGAACCAGAAAGCTCAATGGATTACATGAGAGCCTGCGATAGTGTGGGTCTAGTTCCTCTAGTCAGAGTTCGCGAAGTATCAAGACCAGCGATTCTTAAGCCTTTAGATATAGGTGCGAAGGGACTTATCGTTCCTTGTATAGAAACAGTTGAACAAGCAAAAAAAGTCGTTGAATACGGCAAATTCAGCCCTATAGGAAAGAGAGGCTTCTGCCCTTCTCGTAAAGATTATTGGGGATATTCTCACCCACAAGGACAACCAATAGAAGTTGGCATGCAAAAAGAAAATGAAGATACCCTAATAATATTACAATGCGAAACAGTTGGTTGCTTAGAAAACATAGAAACAATCGTATCTATGGATGGTGTAGATGGTATATTTATAGGACCTTTTGATCTATCAATTTCTATGGGAATTCCAGGCCAATTTGATAATCCAGAATTTTTAAAAGCCGTAGAAAGAATTTTAGCAGCTTGTAAAAAATACAATAAGATTTCTTCTGTATTTACTGGAAGATTTGATGATATCGATAAATACTACAAACAAGGCTTTGATATAGTTACTTATTCATTAGACGCAAATATTTTAGTAGATGGATTTAAAAATATAGTCGATAAAGCTAAAGGCGAATAATCAAATCCATATAAAATACGAAAGCTTTTTGGGGATGTAATCATCCCCTCTTAAACTTTTTGAACTAGTAACAATTCTGTAATTATATTTTTGATTCAATATAATTGACAATATCGAGTATCGATATTACACTTTAATTATAAATATCGATACTCGATATTATATTTTAAAAAGGAGGACATTATGGCTAGAAAGCAGTTTCAAACTCTGTCTGAACCTATGTATTATGTACTTCTAGCGCTTACTGAAGAATGCTGTGGAGTCGACATCATGAAAAAGGTTGAAACTATTTCAAACGGAAGAATTCGAGTAGGACCTGGGACACTATATACTCTACTTAGAAAATTTCAGCAAGCCGGATTAATAAGAGAAACATCCGTAGAAGGCAGAAAAATAAGCTACATTATAACCGACGACGGTATAAACACATTAAAAGAAGAATATGACAGACTCCTAGTTATGGTCAACGATGGCAAGAATTTTTTAGACAGAAATTAATAAAAACTAATAATTCCATGTGAAAAGGAGGTCCCTATATGAGAATAGGAAAAGATAAATTAATAAAATTTATTCGTTTCAATGAAAACGATTGTACTTCATTAGAGCTTTATTTAGAAGAAATGGCACAAAAAGGATGGATGTTTAACTCTATATCTCCTATTATGCGTTTTTTCCAATTTAAAAAATGCGAATCTAAAAAAGTCAAATTCTGTATAGATATACTTGAAGAGTGCTCTGAATCTACTAATTTATCATCATTTAATATGCCTAACTACATAGAGATTTGTGAAAGTACAGGCTGGAAACATATAACTAATATAGATAATACTACTGATTACCATTATTCATCTAGCTATCAAATATTTATTTCCGACGATATAAATACACCGCCTATACAAACCGATGATACATTAAAATTAGAGCCTGTATCAAAGGCAATTAAACAAAGATTTCTTACTAGTATAATTACTTTAGTTTTTATAAACTATTTGGTATTTAAAGATTTTGTCGACTTAGAAAATCTTAATTGGATATATTTATTCGGTGTATTATTCTCTGCCCAATGTATAATTTCTGCAATAGAGAATTTTATATGGTTATATAGAGCTAAGAAAAGTTTAAATGAAAAAGAACCTATTAGATATCCAAGTTTAAAATCATTAAAAATAAGATCTTTATTTATGATTTCATTAGACCTGATACTTTTAGATTGCATATTGCTTTTACTACTTCCATACTTGAATATAGATTATTGGGTTTATTTATTCATTTTAAATATTTTAAAATTACCATATTTAGTAATTTTTATACTATCTATTATGTTATTAATTGAAATTGTAAGGGAAAATATAGTCCCGATGGATGAAATCAACAAATAAATTTAACGAAAAAATAGTGTGTGATAAAATCACACACTATCTTTTTTTATAACCAATGAATTCTTATTTTTTACTTAGCTAGTTATATAATATTGATAACTCTGTCTTACATTTCATTTGATTATGTATATATATTAATATTTAATTGTATCGATTTAATAATCCCTAGAATAATCCAGATATTACTCCGTTTTCATCAACGTCAATCTTTTCAGCTGCTGGAACTTTTGGAAGTCCTGGCATCTTCATTATTTCACCAGTTAATGCAACTACGAATCCTGCTCCTGCAGATATAGTTACTTGTCTAACTGTTATTCTA
>NZ_JAXEWM010000201.1:0-10348 GCF_034113885.1 Intestinibacter sp. | reverse complement strand
CCCGCTTCTTCAATAGTGAATATACGTGAATCTATTCAAGGCACAAAGTTATATTCTTCAACAATTCGCGTAATTTCTACTAATTGTACTCCGTCAGCACGTACAAAAAAAAAACGATATTCTATTTCCTCTTTTATGGCTAATTTATCATATATTGCACCCGCAAGTGATAATAATTTTCTCTTCCAAAATGGAAATCCATTTTTTTCAGCAAAATTTTTGTTTGGACCTGTACGCAAACTTAATAATCGGCCGCATTAAAATTTCTAATGGATTAACAGCAGCTGCTTTGACTCTTACTAAAACTTCATGTATCTTACAACCAACTGGACATTCAGGAGATGGATTTTTGTGTATTCCAATTAAGTTTTCTAATGAATTTGGATCGACTGCATTATATATATCAAAAAGAGTAATTTCTGATGGATTCATCGCCAATTCTGCACCTGCATGACCGCGGCGAACATTAATAATTCCTGCTTTTTTTAGTGATCCAAATATGTTACGAATAATAACAGGATTAGTTCCTGTACTATTTGCAATTATTTCGCATATTATTATTTTATTTACAATAAAATAAACTAAAAAGTAAAATTAAAAATAATAAAAAAATATATTTAAAATATGTTGTACTGGTAACAACTTTAGTGTAAAATATACAAGGAAAAAAAAATACAGCAATCTGAGGTGATTAAATGAAATGTATAGTGACAGATACGATAAGTTTTTTATCTAACACATTTCCTAAAATTTATTCTAGTTTATACTTAAACTACCTAAAACAATATTCAAGCTTATACGATGTAAATAAGACTCAATTGAGAGCTTTAGTATTTATGAGAAATTACGGAGAAATAAGCATGACAGAGTTATGCTCTAAATTAAATATAGAAAAAGGCAGTTTAACTAGCATGATAGATGATTTAAGCGATAAGGGATATGTTTATAGAGAAAAAAATCTTAAAGACAGAAGAAAATATATGATAATTATAACTGAGGAAGGTAAGAAAATAGCTGCTGATTTCACAGAAAGATTGAGTAATGATTTAGAAGAGAAGTTCTTCAAATTAAACGATGAGGATAGAAAAAAATACTTAGAGGCTATAGAAACTCTTGATACTTTACTAAATAAAAGTGAATTAAATTAATTTTAGACTAAAAAGGGATATGAAATAAATCATATCCCTTTTGTCTATTTTAAGTTAAATTATAATCTAAAATTTAGTATTAAGCATTAGCTTTAGCAGCTTTGTAAGCTTTTAATCCTTCAGCTAATAATTTACCAGCAGCTCTTAAATCTTCTTCTTTTAAGATGTAAGCAAGTCTTATTTCGTCAAGTCCAAGACCAGGAGTTGCATAGAATCCAGCAGCTGGAGTAGCCATAACTGTAGCTCCATCCATACGGAATTCAGTTAACATCCATTTTACGAAGTCTTCAGCATTGTCAACTGGTAATTTAGCAACTATATAGAAAGCACCCATTGGTTTTTCGCATATAACGCCTTCAGCTTTCATTAATTCTTCGTATAATACATCTCTTCTCTTGCAGTATTCATCGTTTACTTCTTTTAAGTAAGAAGCTGGAGTTTCGTTGAATAATGCAGCAGCACCTAATTGTTCTATAGTAGCTATACATAATCTACCTTGGCATAATTTCATAACTTCGCCCATGAATTCTTGGTTTTTACAAGCTATAGAACCTATTCTAGCACCACAAGCGCTGAATCTCTTAGATACAGAGTCTATTATTATACATCTGTCTTCGATTTCTTTTACGTTACCGAAGCTAGTGTATTCAAGTCCTTCATATATGAATTCTCTATAAACTTCGTCAGCTACTAGCCATAAGTCGTTTTCTTTAACTATTTCAGCTAACATGTAAACTTCTTCTTTAGTATATACACAACCAGTTGGGTTACCTGGGTTAGAAACTAATATAGCTTTAGTTTTGTCATCTATTTGAGCAACTATTTCTTCTTTTGATGGAAGGTGGAATCCGTTTTCAGCTTTAGTAGTTATAGGTTTAACTTTCATTCCTATAGATTGTCCGAAACCATTGTAGTTAGTATAGAAAGGTTCTGGTATTAAAACGTTATCCCCTGGATCACACATAGCCATGAAAGAGAATAATAAAGCTTCACTACCACCGTTAGTTACTATTAGATCTTCAGCAGCGAAGTCCATATCGTAAGTTTTATAGTATTTTTGTAATGCTTCTATTAATTCAAGAAGACCTTGAGATCCAGCATATTCAAGAACTGGTTCTTTAAAGTTTTTAACTGCTTCGAAGAAACATTCTGGAGTTTTTATATCAGGTTGTCCTATATTTAAGTGATAAACTTTTACTCCGTCTGCTTTAGCTTTAGTAGCTAATGGTGCAAGCTTTCTGATTGGAGAAGATTGCATAGATTTTACTCTGTTAGAAAATTTCATTGAAGAATACCCCCTTGTATTTTAAAAAATATAATTAGATTTATACATCTTGAATAATTAGATTTATACATCTTAATCTATTAATATATTAACATAAAATGGAAAAAAAATCATCGTTTTATCGAAAGTAAAAATCGCATTAAATGACAAAATATAAAAAATAGTCATTATATTGTAATAATTTATTAAATAAAATTAAAAATAAACTTTTTATAGATGTGAATTATAAAAAAATATAGTTAAATCTATATAATAAGGTATAATAAATAGAAGAGAAACAACAAAAAATAATTAATATGACAAAAAATAATTAATACGATAAAATTTAAAAAAGGAGAAAAGTTTATGAAATTTATATCATGGAATGTAAACGGAATAAGAGCCTGCGTGACTAAAGGCTTTTTAGATTTTTTTAATGAGGTAGATGCAGATATATTTTGTCTTCAGGAGACTAAGCTGCAAAAAGGGCAAATAGACCTCGATTTGCCGGGATATCATCAATACTGGAACTACGCCGAGAAAAAGGGATACTCAGGAACTGCAATTTTTACAAAAAAGGAGCCACTATCTGTAAATTATGGAATGCAAATAGAAGAACACGACAAAGAGGGAAGAGTTATAACATTGGAATTTGAAAAATTTTACTTTGTAACTGTGTACACACCTAATTCTCAAAGCGAGCTAAAGAGACTTGACTACAGGATGAAATGGGAGGATGATTTTAGAAATTATCTATCTGATCTAAATGATAAAAAGCCGGTTATAGTTTGCGGAGATTTAAATGTGGCACATAAGGAAATAGATCTAAAAAATCCTAAGACAAATAGAAAAAACGCTGGTTTTACAGATGAAGAGAGAGCTAAATTTACTGAGCTATTAGAAAGTGGCTTTATAGATACATATAGATATTTTAATCCTGATAAAGAGGGAGTATACTCTTGGTGGTCTTATAGATTTAAGGCTAGAGAAAAAAATGCTGGCTGGAGAATAGATTATTTCTGTGCATCAAAGGATTTAGAAAAAAATCTAATAAGTGCAGATATACATACAGAAGTACTTGGTTCAGATCACTGTCCGATAGAATTGGTAGTTGAAATATAATTAAAACTAAAAAATAGCTGTTATATATTTAATATTTATATAGCAGCTATTTTTTTAGTGTAAAATATTAGAACTAATTATTATTTTTATCGTTTTTTGGATTTAATAAAAACTTATTTTTTCTGCCCATATTGTAGGCTGTGTGTATTAATTTTTTATCCTCTTTAGTTAAATCTCTTTTTAATATAGATCTACATTCTGCAAATAATTTATCATAATCGATTTTTAGCTTTTGCTTTTCCTTTTTAGACAGGTTGTAGGTATATGTTTCAGCTTTAATAATGCTTTTATTGTTGATCTTTTGAAAGACAAGGGCTGTATAATAAGCATCGTTTAAAGCATTGTGGTATTTTTTATCCTGTTCCAATTCTAGTATTGAAATCGCATTTTGCAGTCCAATACATTTACCTACAGGGTTGTTAAAAAAATTAGAAGCATGCTGTTGGATATTAATATATTTAACTGGAATTTTTTCGGGAGATAAATTGTAAAAAATTATATTTCTATATAGCTCCTTTAAGTCGTTTGTTCCCCAAGTGCCGAATATAGCGTTTTTAGAATCAATAAATTTTAAAAATTGTTCGTAAACATCTGTGAAACTAGGGGCATTTTTAAGGTCGCTATTTGTGATACCGGTCATTTTTTTTACAAAAGGATGTATATCTTTGTATATTTGTGATTTTATATAACTTGAAAATGTATCTATTATATTTAGTTCGGAATCTAGTTTAATAGCTCCGATTTGTATTATTTCAAATGGACATTTGGCATTTGAAACAGTTTTATTATTAACCCTATCAAAGCCTTGGTTAAATTCTAAATCAAAAATTATATAATTCATAATATGTTTTCTCCTAATTTGTGTATAATTGTACAATATATTAATTATATCATTAAATTGATAAAAAATATGCCTTTATAATTAATATATGATAAATTTAATTATTTTAAATATGGAAAATAAAATAAATAAAAAATGTTGCACATTTTTACAAAATTATATATAATAAGAAAAGAAAAATACGAATAAAAAACGAAAAATTAAGTCTATAATACGGATTTATAAGATATAGGGGGATTATTTTTATATGAAACAACAAATTCACGTAATAGATAAAAGAAAAGTTAGCAATGAGGAGTTAAAACAAATATTATTAGACAATCCTAATATTAAATTTTTATCTCTTATGGGTGTAGACCTTGGAGGTAATGCAACTGACGAAAAGGTACCAATAAGCTTATTATTAGATGATGTAGATGACTTTTTAAAATCAGCAATACAAACTGATGGATCTAGTGTTGAATTACATAATATAGCAACTTTAAATAACGCAAAGGTAGACTTAATGCCTGACCAAGACTGCAAATGGTATGTTGATTATAATTTAGAAAATATAGATAAAGAAACAGGACTTCCTGTAGGAACTCTTAAAATACCAGCTCTTTTAATACACGATAATAAGAGAGTAGGTTCGAGAGGAATACTTAGAAAAGCACAATCAAACTTTAAAAAATCATTAATAGAAATATTTACTGAATGCCCACAAATAATAAATAGTATAGGCATAGACAGTGTAAATGATATAGAAGATATAGTTTTAACTGCTGCTACAGAATTAGAGTTTTGGGTAAATACTCCAGAAGATAAAGCGGACTTAGAAAAATTAGCAGTTTCTCAAAGCTTAAAGGAACAATACTGGAAGAGAACTCACGGAATAATAAGAACTTGCTTAGAACAATCTCTAGAAAAATTAGAAAAAATGGGAATATCACCAGAAATGGCACATAAAGAAGTCGGTGGAATATCTAGCTCTATAAATAGAGATGGTAAAACTAAGCATGCTATGGAACAACTTGAAATATCTTGGAAATTCGACAGCCCAATACAAGCTGCTGATAACGAAATAGCAGTTAGAGAAGCTGTTGAAGATATATTTACAATGAATGGTCTTGAAGTTACATTCAAAGCTAAACCAATCCAAGGAGTTGCAGGTAGTGGTGGACATACTCACTTTGGTGTAAGCTTAATACTTAAAGATGGTACTTTCAAAAATTTATTCGCTCCACTAGATATGACAAAAGATTACTTAAGTGAAGCTGGATATGGTGCTTTAATGGGACTTTTAAAGAATTACGAAGTTATAAATCCTATCGTAACTAACAGCATAGATGGATTTGAAAGATTAGTACCAGGATTTGAAGCTCCAGTTTGTATAGTTACTTCACTAGGACATACTTATGAAACTCCATCAAGAAATAGATCTGTACTTGTAGGTCTTATAAGAGATGCTAAAAAACCTAAATCACTTAGATTTGAGCTTAGATCTCCAAACCCACTTTCAAATACTTACCTTGTAATGGCAGCATGCTATCAAGCAATGCTAGATGGTATAAAATTTGCAGCTAAGAGTGGATTAGACACTAAGGCTTTAGAAAAAGAATTATCTAAAGATATCGGTGAAGAAGGTCTATACTTAGAAAAAGATAGAAAATACAGAGATGAAAACAACGTATTTGAATATTATACTGATGAAGAAAGAAACGAAAGATTCGGTATACCACCAGCAACAGTATATGAAAACATGTTAAATCTTACTAAAAACGAAGATAAGCTAGAATGCTTAAAGGATGGAAATGTATTTACTGACAGTATAATAGATTCATTTAAATACGGTTCACTTAATAAATGGAAAAAAGAATTAAGACATAGAATAATACACGACGATATAGAAGTATTAAGAGGATATGTAAAATTACACAGCAAAGAAAATATGGACGCTCTAGATGAAGTTAACTGGAATAAGATTTCTGATATAAAATTCAATATAATGAAGGATACTTTAACTAGAAAATCACTATTTACAAGAATAAATGAAGCTATAGATAAAAAGGATTATGAAAAAGTTTCTGAATTACAATTAGAGCTTAGCAAAGAAATGAAAGAAATAAGAGAGTTATATTCTCACTATAAAAAGAATATTTACTAGAATATAATAAAGAAAGCTGTTACATGGGCTAAATTGCCAGGGTAACAGCTTCTTTTTTGTTTAATGATAAATAATATGAAAAGCTATGAAAAATATTATTATATAAGACGAAATTTTCCTCAAATAATCATAGCTGGATTTAGGTATTATATTGAAGTTAAATGTAATTACAGTCGATAATAGCAATAAACCTAAAATATCAAAGCTAAAAAAATTTACATTTATAAAAAAACAGGATATATGGATTAAAAAAGATATAAAACAAATAAATATTGAAAGTTTGTTGTATTTTGAGGTTATAGGCAAAATTAGATTTATTGCTTTTTTTAAATCGAGGCTGTTTATTTTAATGTAGATATCTTTAAAAAAATAAGATAGAAAATTTACAAATAATATAATTGCACATAAAATTCCGCTTATGTTACCTAAGATTCTAATCATATGAAACCTCCCTAAAAAATATTTTCTAATAATTATATATTTAAAAAGTCCGCAAAAAAGTATATTTTAAATATCAAAATTATATCCTGAGAATTGTTAATTTAATGTTAAGTTTAAAAAAAGATTATTATTTAGAGGATTTGCTATCATAAAATAGAATATATATAATAAAATAATATAAAATACTTATTAATTTAAGCTATTCATATATATAAATTATAAAAACTTAAATGAAAAAAGGGGGTTGATTTTATGAAACGTAGATTGATACAAGACGTTTTGACTTATTGTTTTTTACCAATAATAGGCATTGGATTTTTTTATGGTCAAAATGCGAGTGTCCCTTGGTTTATATTGATAGTTGGATTTTTATATACCTTTTACACTAAAAAGAAAGAAAATAGAATTAATTATACATTTGCAGGATTTTTAACATTATTTACTACATATTTTTTACTGACGGGCAATATAAAAGGACATATGCTAGTTCAATTTAATTTGGGCTTTGTTATATTTATATCGATAGCTATTTTACTATTAGAAGCGCTCGATGTGAGTATATGCAAAATAGCATTTCAAGATATACTGATGATGTTAGGTGAGAGCAAGCTAGGAGTATATAAGATAGGCAAGAGAAGTAAAGCTAGTTTAAATTTAAAGAAGCTGTCTACAATAATTATACTAGAGCTTCTGAGTTGTGATTTAGTAGCTATTTATTATATAAATATTAAAAATATTCAGAATTTTAATGCTATGATAAGCTATGAGGCTTTAATAATTATAATTTTCTCTTTAGTAGAGCTTTATCAAATTAATTTGATTAGAAGTAAGATAAAATATATAAAAAATAAGAATAAAAAGCTTGTTAAGGAAAAGGTCGATTTAGGCAAGGTTATTAATTTAGAACAATATAGATAGTATAAAAGAATATAATTGAAAAGGTACATAAAACAGATTAAAAATCTATTTTTGTACCTTTTTTGTTTAGCTTTTTTATAGAAGTTCCATTACGTAGTCGCCGATTTTTTCTGGATTTATATTTTTCTTTACGTGGACTAGATTTTCAAGCATGAAGTTTATTCTGTGATCTAAATCTCCATTTACCATTAGGTCAAAAATTTCTTTTAGCTCGACTTCGCTGTTGTACACTATGCCTATTCCCTTGTCGATTATAAATTTTGAGTTTTCGATTTCTTGTCCGACCTTAGGTGTCTTTATTATAATAGGTATTTGAGCATTTATAGCTTCGAATAGAGTAGCTCCACCTGGTTTAGTCACTAATAAGTCGTAATCCTTGATTAAATCTGGCATATTAGTCACAAATCCCAAGACCTCGATATTTTGTAGAGGTTTTTTCACAGTTAAATTGTTAAAAAGCTTTTCGTTTTTACCTGTTACGATAGTCACATGAAGCTTGTCCTTGTACTCTAAGCAAAATTCATCTAGCCATCTCATAAAATCCTCGTCAAAATCGAATAGACCTCTTCCACCACCCATTAGAAGAAGGTTGTATTTTCCGTCTTTGAAATAAGTTTTATTTTTTATATTAAACCTTTTATCTGTAGGTACGCCTGTAACCCTAAAAATATCGGGATTTAAGCCCTTTTGGACGTATCTATGCTTGATTTCGTATGTAGGTACAAAATACATATCTGTATTAGGGAAAATCCATTCTAAGCTGTCTACAACGTCTGTGATGACTGTTATACATGGAATAGGGTTGTTCTCCTTTTTTGAGTTAAAATCGTGAACACATCCAGCAGCCGATGGAAATGTCGAGATTATCAAGTCTGGTTTTATTTCCAATATATATTCTGTCAGCTTAGGCGTATATATTTTATATGTTATATCGAATTTTGAATTAAAATTTTTCTTGGCATAATAATAATAGTTATAAAGTTCTGGTACGTATTTAGTATTTTTTTCGTACATCTTAACCATTGGGTTATTTATACGCGGTATGCTGGCGTTTATAAAATTTTGAATTACTATATTGTAATTTGGATTTTTTTCTAGTATATACTCCTTTATAGCATTGGCTGCACTTACATGGCCAGCACCAAATTGAGCTGTTAATATTAATATAGTTTTATTAATATCACTCAAATTATCACCTCCAATTTAAAATAATACCATTTATAGTATTATACAGTTATATTCATTTTAAAGCAAATTTTGGAATATTGTCTAAAAATAAATAGAGGAAAAAATTGGAATAAATCAAAATAGATATAGAGGTGATTTTATGGACGATGTAAAATCGAAAAAGACTTATAAAATACGCGATAGGGATTTCTTTGAGGTTCTAAAGATGATCGTGTTTTCTGTGATTGGAGTGGCGTTTTTCTTTTTTCCGATATTTTTAAATAAAAATATCGTCTCTCCCGTGGTTTATATATCTGATTTTGTGTATTTAAAGCATGCGGGATTTGTGTATGTCTGTACTATTTTATTTATATCGCTTGTACTTTTAAAGCAAATTATTAAAAAAGAAAAGGGCGTATTTGTAATAGCGGATATACTTATTAAAATTTTATCGATTTTAATCTTGGCATTTTTTTTATTCAAAAATGAGTTTATACTTTTTAAGGACTTGGATTTAGTCCAGATAATGAAGGAGAGTTTATTTAAGCTAGTTGTATTTTTCCCAATAAGCGCAGTGTTTTTGCCACTTCTTGTGGAGTATGGTCTACTAAATATATTCGATGGATGCTTTGGAGGATTTACGAAGAGGTTTTTTAGGACGAGCGGTAAGAATATACTGATATTTGCGGTGTTTTTCTTTGTAGACGGATTTGTCGGATTTTATCTAGTGTATAGGCTATATAGAGAGGGTAAGCTTAGAAAAAATGAATGTGTAAACTCTATATTGAATTATCCAATTTTGCAAATCTATTTAGTAGCGTATACAGCAAGTCGATTGAGGTTAGATTTTTTAACTCTTGTAATATCATATTTATTCGTGTTTTCAGTCGTAAATTTGATTCTATGTAGAATTTATCCAATAAAGAATATAAAAAAAACTTTCTTTGTAAAAAACAAATATAAGGAGAAGACATATAGAAAAAATAAATTTAAAATGTCTGTAATTATGTATTTGGAAAATAAAGAAAAAAAGAGCTTGTTTAAGTATATTTTTGAGTACTTAAACGAAGCTATAAATATAGTCGCAGGTATGGTTCCTCTTTTGATATTTTCTTTTTTATTTACGGATTTTATTATAAAAAATGAAATAGCGGTAAATATTATGAGTGATTTGTATGCAGATTTTCTAGGAATTTTAAAAATGCCGTACCCAGATTATATTGCAAAATCGATTAGCTTGGGATTTTTAAACCAAATCTACTCGATTGAAGTTCTAAATAATCAAATAACATTTATATCTA
>NZ_JAXEWM010000200.1:0-8763 GCF_034113885.1 Intestinibacter sp. | reverse complement strand
AACTCCTCCAACTGGTAACACTCTACCTCTTAAAGTTATTTCACCTGTCATAGCGACATCGCATCTTACAGGGATTTTGGTTAAAGCAGATAATACTGCTGTAGCCATTGTAACACCTGCTGATGGTCCATCCTTAGGTGTAGCTCCCTCTGGAATATGAATGTGAATATCCTCAGTTTGATAGAAGTCATCAGGAATATTGTATTTATCTGATATTGATCTAATATAAGAAATTGCAGTTTGAGCAGATTCCTTCATTACATCACCTAATTGACCAGTTAATACAATTTGTCCTTTACCTTTTAGTACGTTTACCTCTACATTTAGAGTTACTCCTCCAACTGCAGTCCATGCAAGTCCTGTAACCATTCCTACTTCTGGTTTAGCACCAGCTAAATCGAATGTATACTTGTCTTTTCCTAGGTATTCTTCTAAGTCCTCCTTCTTAACTACAACTTCAGTTAAGCTCGGATCTTCAACGTATTTTTTAGCTATTTTTCTGCATATCTTTCCTATAGTTCTTTCTAAATTTCTGACACCAGCTTCTCTAGTATAGTAGTTTATGATGTCTCTCATAGTAGCATCGTCTATTTTAACAAAGCCTTCTTTAAGACCATTTTCAGCTATTTGCTTTTTAACTAAGTATTTTTGAGCTATATTTAATTTTTCTTCTTCGATATAACCAGATAATTCTATTATTTCCATTCTGTCAAGTAATGGACCTGGTATTGTGCTCAAGCTATTTGCAGTAGTTATGAATAATATCTTAGATAAATCAAATGGTATTTCTAGATAGTGGTCTACAAAGTTTTTGTTTTGTTCTGGATCTAGAACCTCTAGCATAGCAGACGCAACATCACCCTTGTAGTCAGATGCCATCTTGTCTATTTCATCTAGTAAGAAAACAGGATTTTTAGTTTCTGCTTCTTTTACACCGTTTATAATTCTACCTGGGATAGCTGCAACATAAGTTCTTCTATGACCTCTTATTTCAGCCTCATCTCTTACGCCGCCAAGAGAAATTCTCACGAATTTTCTGTTCATTGCAGCTGCAATAGATTTTGCTATAGATGTTTTACCTACCCCTGGAGGTCCAACTAAACAGATTATCGGTCCTTTTAATGATTTAGATAAAGTTCTTACTGCTAAGAATTCTAGTATTCTTTCTTTTACTTTATCCATACCATAGTGGTCTTGATCTAGTATTTCTCTAGCCTTTTTGATGTCTAATTTATCTCTAGTTTCTTTATTCCATGGTAGTGAGAATATAGTATCTAGGTAGTTTCTACTTACAGATATATCTGGTGAAGCAGGTGATATTTTAGAGAATTTGTCTATTTCTCTATTTATTTTAGCCTTTGTGTCTTTAGGCGCTTTTATCTTTTTAAGCTTAATTCTGTACTCTTCTGCTTCAGAATTTATATCTTCTTCTTCACCTAATTCCTTTTGTATAGCTCTAAGCTGTTCTCTTAAATAGTATTCCTTTTGAACCTTATTCATTTGTTTTTTGACTCTTAGAGTTATTTTCTTTTCAATTTTTAATATATCAATTTCTTCTAGTAAAATTGAATATAAAAGCTCTAATCTCTTTGTTATATCAAATTCTTCTAGTATTTGTTGTTTTTGTTCTGGTTTTAAATATATATTAGAGGCAATAGTATCTACAAATCTATCTGCATTTTCTATTTCTTCTAGTGAAACAAGTATTTCAGGAGAAACTCTATTTCCTATATTTATATATTCTTCAAAAGAGTCTAAAACATTTCTAACTAAAGCTTGAACTTCTACATCGTTTTCACTTTCGCTTTGGTCATATATTATTTCATCGACAACAGCTTCAAAAAAGCCTCTATCTTGATTAACTTCTTTTATTTTAGCTCTTGATATACCTTCAACTAAAACACGAACTGTGTCTCCAGGTAATTTTATCATTTGCTTTACTTTACAAATTGTTCCAACATGATAAAAATCATCTTCTGTAGGCTCATCAACTTCAACTTCCTTTTGTGATGTTAAAAAGATCAACTCATCTGCCATCATAGCTTCGTCTAAAGCTCTTATGGAAATATCTCTGCCTATATCAAAATTTAATATCATATATGGAAAAATTGCTAGTCCTCTTAGAGGAATCAATGGTAATTTACATTCTATCTTAGTATATTTATCTTCCACAATTTTCACTCCTTAAAGCATTTTCTATAATGTATATTAAACAAACACTTTTTTATAGTGCTTTTTATATTATATATTTACGAAGTTCAATTTTCAACATAAATAGAAATATACCCTTATTTTTTCCTTATATTTGCTTAATTTATTCATCACAAAACAAAATTTAAAAAAGGAGCTAAACAAGCTCCTTTTTTAAACTTAATTTATGCACGCAATACATATGCACTTTATTTTCAATTATGCAATATTTATGCACTTTCTTCATGATTTTTAAGTACTATTACTGGATCGCTATCTCCTTCTACAGATTTCTTAGTAATGATTACTTTTTTGATATCGTCTCTAGATGGAACTTCATACATAGTTTCCATCATAACATTTTCAACGATACTTCTAAGTCCTCTAGCACCTGTATTTCTTTCTATAGCTTTTTTAGCAATAGCTCTTAATGCATCGTCTTCAAACTCTAATTCTACGTTGTCAAGCTCTAATAATTTTTTAAATTGTTTTACCAAAGCATTCTTTGGTTCTTGTAATATTCTCATTAAAGCATCTTCATCTAATAATTCTAGTGTTGCAACGACTGGTATTCTTCCTATAAATTCTGGTATTATACCGTATTTTAATAAATCTTCAGGAAGTACCTTTGAATATATCTTTCCTAAGTCTACATTCTTTTTACTTTCTATTTTTGCTCCAAATCCAAGAGTCTTAGTTTCTCCACGTCTTTGGATTATCTTTTCAATTCCATCAAAGGCTCCACCTAAAATGAATAATACATTTGTTGTATCTATTTTAAGGAATTCTTGATGAGGATGTTTTCTTCCACCTTGAGGTGGAACATTTGCAACTGTTCCTTCAAGTATCTTTAATAGTGCTTGTTGCACACCTTCACCACTAACATCTCTAGTTATAGATGGATTTTCTGATTTTCTAGCTATTTTATCAATTTCATCTATATAGATTATGCCTTTTTCTGCTTTTTCTATGTCAAAATCAGCAGCTTGGATAAGTTTTAATAAGATGTTTTCAACGTCTTCTCCAACATACCCTGCTTCTGTTAAAGATGTAGCATCAGCCATAGCGAATGGTACATTTAATGTCTTAGCTAATGTTTGAGCTAATAAAGTCTTCCCTGAACCTGTTGGTCCTAATAGAAGAATATTACTCTTTTGAATTTCTATATCTTTAGAATTCGCTTTTTTGCTGTAAATTCTCTTATAATGATTATATACAGCTACTGATAATATCTTTTTAGCTCTTTCTTGACCTATGACATAATCATTTAAGATTTCCATCATTTCTTTAGGTTTTGGTAAAGATAGAGTATCCTCTTCTAAAGTTTCTTCCATCTCTTCTTGTATTATTTCATCACAAAGCTCAACACATTCATCACAAATGTAAACATTTGGCCCTGCAATTAATCTTCTAACTTGGTCTTGAGTCTTTCCACAGAATGAACATTTTAATTGTCTTTTATCTTCGTATTTTGACATATTAAGCACCTCTTCCTAAAACTACGCTCTTTTTTCAATTACTTCTTTTCAATTACTTCATCGATTAGACCGTATTCTTTTGCTTCTTGAGCACTCATAAAGTTGTCACGTTCTGTATCTATTTGTATTTTTTCTATTGGTTGGCCAGTTCTTTCAGAAAGAATTTTATTTAATCTTTCTCTGATTTTTAAAATCCATTTTGCATGAATTTCTATATCTGTAGCTTGGCCTTTTGCTCCACCTAAAGGTTGGTGTATCATTATTTCACTATTTGGTAGTGCAAATCTTTTTCCTTTTGCTCCTGCATTTAATAAAAATGCACCCATTGAAGCAGCCATACCTATACATATAGTGCTTACATCTGGTTTTATATATTGCATAGTATCGTAAATAGCCATACCAGCTGTCACGCTACCACCTGGAGAATTTATATATAAATGTATATCCTTATCTGGGTCTTCAGCCTCTAAAAACAATAATTGAGCAACTACTAAGCTAGCAGTAGTGTCATTTACTTCATCACTTAAAAATATTATTCTATCTTTTAAAAGTCTAGAATATATATCGTAGGCTCTCTCTCCTCTACCTGTCTGTTCTACTACAGTAGGTACTAATGCCATAAATCATACCCCCTCCATATTTTTGTGGATATATTTGTGGTAATTTATTAAAATTACCACAATTTAATCTTTTTATAGTTTTTATTATGCTATAACAGCATTTTCAACTAATAAATCTATAGCTTTTGTTATTCTTAATTGTCCTTTTATATCGTCTAATCCATCTGGTCTTAAAGCTTCTTTTACTTGTTCTACTGTCATGCTATAATTTTCTGCCATCTTAGCTACTTCTGCATCAAGTTCTTCATCGCTTACAGTAATATTTTCAGCATTTGCTATAGCATCTATTACTAGTGAAGATTTTACTGCTGTTTTAGCTTCTTCTCTCTTTTCATCTCTTAATTCTTGCATAGATTTTCCTGTCATTTCTAATAATTGTTCTATGCTGAATCCTTGATATTGTAATGAATAATTAAGTTCCATTATAGAACTATCTATTTGAGCTTCTATCATAGTATCAGGAACATCTATTTCTGTATTAGCTACAGCTTTTTCTACTACTGCATTTCTTTCTTCAGCTTTAGCTTTGTCAGCTGCTTCTTTTTCAGCATTAGCTCTTATATCAGCTTTTAATTCGTCTAAAGATTCAAATTCTGTAGTATCTTTAGCAAATTCATCGTCTAATTCTGGTAATTCTTTAACTTTTACTGCATTTACTTTAACTTTGAATACAACTGGTGCTCCAGATAATTCTTGTACATGGTAGCCTTCTGGGAAAGTAACGTTTAATTCAACTTCTTCTCCAGCTTTTTTACCTACTAATTGTTCTTCAAATCCTGGTATAAATGCTCCAGATCCTATAACTAAGTCGTGTCCTTCTTCTTTACCTCCTGCGAAAGGAACTCCATCTTTGAATCCTTCGTAGTCTATGTTAGCAGTATCTCCATTTTCTATTTCTTTATCTGATTCTACTAATCTAGAAGCTTTTTCTTGTAATTGTTTTAATTTAGCGTCTACATCTTCATCACTTACAGTATAAACAACTTTTTCTACTTCTATACCTTTGTATTGACCTAATTCAAATTCTGGTCTTACTTCAACTTTTACTAATAATACTAAACCATTGTCTTTGCTTATTTCTTCAACATCTATGCTTGGTCTATCTATTGGTAATAAACCTAATTCGTCTATTGCTTTTGGATATTCTTCAGGGAATACTATATCTATAGCATCTTCATAGAATACACCTTTTCCATAGTTATTTTCGATTATTTTTCTAGGTGCTTTACCTTTTCTAAATCCTGCTATATTGAATCTACCTTTGTTTTTGTTGTAAGCTTTGTTTATAGCAGCTTCAAATTTGTCGTTGTCTATAGTTAATTTGAAATCTACAACGTTACCTTCTTTTTTAATTAATTCTGCTTTCATTTAACTTTATCCTCCTAAATATATATATGTAATCATTTTAGAATAACTTTTTCATTCTAATAAATATCTAACTCTTTAATTATATCACAACCATTTTTTTATTTACAAGTATTCCATTGAATTCAAAGTATTTATATTTTTATTCGTTCGTAATTAATTTCTCCATTTTCTATATCCAATATACCAAGTCCTTTGCTTGAGCCACCTCTTGGCAATGATGTACTTCCTGGATTAATAAAAATTACGCCTTTTACTTCTTCATAGCAAGGAACATGTGAATGACCAAATATTACTATATTGGCCCCTAAATCTAATGCTCTTTCATATAGATCCACTAAAGTGTATTTAATTCCATATCTATGTCCATGACATACAAAAATCTTTTTGTCTTCAGCTGTGAATATCTCTTCATCATTTCCTGGGTCTGAATAAAAATCACAATTCCCCTTAACAGCCACAACAGGTATATCTGTCATAGCCTCTATATACTCACCATCGTCTACATTATCCCCTGCATGGACAATTAAATCGCAATCTTGTAAAAACGGAATCGCCTTATCAATTGCTGCTGTAAATCTATGAGTATCACTAATTATTCCTATTCTCATTGTCATTTCACTACCTTTATTATTCTATCTGCCTACTCTTCTTGATAATTCTTCTTTCATTAATTGTAGTGCATTTGCTCTATGACTTATAGCATTCTTTATGCTTGATGGCAATTCAGCAAAAGTCTTGTTGTATTTATCGACTATAAATAGATTATCATATCCAAATCCATTTTTACCTTTTTCTTCAAAGCCTATAGTTCCTTCACAAGTTCCTCTTACTACAAATTCCTTGCCATCTGGGAAAACTACTGCTATACAACAAACAAATCTAGCACTTCTATGACTCATAGGAGTATTATTTAATGATTTTAGTAGTTTAGCTCTATTTTCTTCATCAGTAGCATTTTCTCCTGCATATCTAGCAGAATAAATGCCAGGTTTTTTTCCTATTGCATCGACTTCAAGCCCAGAATCATCTGCTATTGTTATCATTTTAGTTCTTTTTGCTACTTCTCTAGCCTTTATCAATGCATTATGTTCAAATGTTTTCCCATTTTCCTCAATTTCCAAACCACCAAGGTCGACATCCTTCAATGAATATATATTATAATCTAAGTCTTTTAATATGTCACCTATTTCTTCTAATTTATGAGCATTTCCTGTTGCAATAACCACGTCATTACCGTAATCAACACCTAAAATCTCATCTGCTATTTCTCCTAGAGCTTCTCTTTGAGCTTGTAATAATAATTTATTACCCTTTTCTCCTAACTCTAAAAGCTTGTCTAGATCTTTTCTTGAAAAAGGACACTCTTCTCCTGTACCTTGTACTTCGACGAATTCACCTTTATCAGTCATTATAATATTCATATCGACTTGTGCATTTGAATCTTCATCATAGCATAGGTCTAATAAATATTCTCCATCTACTATTCCTACACTTATAGCTGATACGAAATTTCTAACAGGCATGTGTTTTATTACTTTATCCTTATGTAGCTTATTGATAGCATCTAATACAGCCACAAATGCCCCTGTTATTGATGCTGTTCTAGTACCTCCATCAGCTTGAATTACATCACAGTCTACCCAGATAGTTCTTTCTCCCAATTTATCTAAATCAACTACAGATCTAATAGCTCTACCTATTAATCTTTGTATTTCTTGAGTTCTGCCGTCTATTTTTCCTCTAGATGCATCTCTGATTTTTCTTTGTTGAGTTGATCTAGGTAACATAGAATATTCTGCATTTATCCAGCCAGTTCCTGTATTTCTTAGAAAGGGAGGAACCTTGTCCTCTACAGAAGCATTACATAAAACTTTTGTATCGCCCATTTCTATAAATACAGACCCCTCTGCATATTTTGTGTAATTTCTAGTTATTTTTAAATCTCTAATTTGATCAAACTCTCTACCATCAATTCTCGTCATTTTTTTTCCTTTCTAAAATCAAACGCTTCTTCCAAACAATTCATTAAATCTTATAGCTTTATATACTCTAATAAACTAACTTATTCCTAAATCATTCTATCACTACTTTGATTAATTTACTACATTTATAAGGTAAAATCAACTTTTATAAGATTATTTTTAATCTAACAATAATTATTCTATAAATTTTCTAAAACCTCTTGATTAGTTTTAAGGTTTATTAATTGTAAAAACTTCTCTTCATCTATAACCTTTATTCCTAAATCATTTGCCTTTGTCAATTTAGAGCCAGCTTCCTCTCCTGCAAGCACGAACGAAGTTGATTTACTAACACTAGAAGTCGCCTTTCCACCTCTTTTTTCTATTAGCTCTTTTGCATCATTTCTCTTTAATGTTGGAAGAGTTCCTGTTAAAACAATTTTCATCTTGTCAAATATCTTAGGTATATCCTCATCATCTGATTCAATTAACTTAGTATTTACACCTACTGCCTTTAATTTTTCTATAACTAGTAAATTCTTTTCTTCCTTGAAAAATTCCACAACGCTGTCCGCCATAGTATTTCCAAATTCCTCTAAATTTATTAGTTCTTCTTCTGAAGCATTCATCAATTTATCTAAATCCTTAAATTCGCTTGCAAGTACCTTTGCAGCCTTAGTTCCTATTAATTTTATTCCCAAGCCGTTTATAAGTCTCCATAAGTCATTTTCTTTTGATTTATTTATCGCGTTTATTAGATTAGTTGCTGATTTATCTCCCATTCTTTCAAGACCTGATATTTGTTCTTTTTCTAGATAGTACAAATCAGATATATTTTCTATTAGCTTTTCATTTAATAGTAATGTAATTATAGACTCACCTAATCCATCTATGTTCATCGCCTCTCTTGAAGCAAAATGTATAATTCCTCTTCTGATTTGAGCTGGACAAGATATATTTATACATTTAACTGCTGCCTCACCATCTAATCTTACTGTAGGCTCACCGCAGACAGGACACGCTGTCGGCATATTAAATTCTATCTCTTCTCCTGTTCTCTTATCTGTTACTACTTCTACTACCTGTGGAATTATGTCTCCTGCTTTTTGAACTAGTACAGTATCATTTATCTTTATATCTTTCTCC
>NZ_JAXEWM010000199.1:0-8665 GCF_034113885.1 Intestinibacter sp. | reverse complement strand
CACTTGCTCCTATAGTTGTTACATTTGTTGGAATTGTTATACTCTCTAATGCAGTACAATGACTAAATGCAGCATTTCCTATAGTTTCTAATCCTTTTGGAAATGTTATACTTTTTAATGCACTACAATGACTAAATGTATATTCTTCTATAGTTGTTATACTTTCTGGGATTATTATATTATCTAATGTAATACATCCACTAAATGCAGAACTTCCCATATACGTTAAACTTTTTGGAAATGTTATACTCTCTACACCACATGCACTAAATGCACCACGTCCTATAGTTGTTAATCCTTCTTGAAGTATTATACTTTTTAATCCTCCACAACCAGAAAATGCCTCTGCTGCAATTGAAGTTAAGCTTTTTGGAATCTTTATACTCTCTAATGCACTACATCCACTAAATGCATAACTTCCCATATACGTTAAACCTTCTGGCAGTGTTATACTCTCCAATGCTACACAGTTACTAAATGTATAATCTCCTATATCAGTTAAACTTTCTGGCAGTGTTATACTCTTTAATGCATCACAGTCCCAAAATGCATAGCTTTCTATAGTCGTTACATTTTTTGGGATTGTTATACTTTCTAATCCCTTACACCACTGAAATGCATATTCTTCAATTAAAGTCACACTTTCTGGAATTGTTACACTCTTTAATGCACGACAATCATTAAATGTACTGTTTTTAATTGAAGTCACACCTTCTGGGATTGTTATACTCTCTAATGAACGACAGCTATCAAATGCATTTTCTCCAATTGAAGTTACACTTTTTGGAATTGTTACACTCTTTAATGCACTACATCCATTAAATGTGCTCACTGCAATTGAAGTTACACCTTCTGGGATTGTTATACTCTCTAATGTACTACATCCATAAAATGCACCTTTTTCAATTGAAGTTACAGCTTCTGGGATTGTTATACTATCTAACACATAACAATGCGAAAATGCCCATTCTCCAATTGAAGTTACACTCTCTGGGATTGTTATACTCTTTAATCCTTCACAATCTAAAAATGTACTATTTGCAATCGAAGTTACACCCTCTGGAATTGTTATACTCTCTAATGCATAGCAATACGAAAATGCCTCTTCTCCTATAGTCGTTACGCCTTTTGGGATTGTTATACTCTCTAACGCATCACAACGTGAAAATGCATAACTTCCTATAGATGTTACTTTCATGCCATCAATTTCTGAAGGTATGACAACTTGTGTATCTCCACCTGTATATCTAGTTATTGTTATCTCTGAATTATCTACAGTATAAGTAAAATCTCCAAAAGTTAAACTATAACTGCTAGCTGATATATTATTAGCAGTAGCTACATTATAATTAGCTTGAGCTACATTATAATTAGCTTGAGCTATATTTTTTAACTCAAAATTACTTATAATAGACTTTGCATTTTTGTAGATTTCACTAGTCTGTGCATAAGATAGCATTTGACCCAGACCCGAGTTAAATACAAATGAAGCAGTAATTATAAATACTATCGCTTTTTTAAACAGCTTTTCCATTTTTTCTCCTCCTTTTCCCATAATTTGTTAATTTATTACCTATATAATATCAGAAAATTCTCTGTAATGCATTTTTTTACTTTATTAAATATATAATTTTTTATTTTTGATATGTAAAAAGTTTAAAATCTAAATATAATGCTAAATAAACCTTATTTTGATATGATATAAGTAAATAAGAACTTATATTTTGATATAATTTTTATCTTTTTATAAATTATCCCTTTGATATACAACCTCTCCATCAAAAAAAGTCATCAAAACCTGTGTCTTCTCAATATCAAGCGGCTCAATCTCAAAAATATCTCTATCTAAAACTATAAAATCTGCGTACTTACCTACCTCGATGCTTCCAATCTCATCATCTCTAAAGATTAAATAAGCCCCATTTATAGTAAAGCTTCTAACCATTTCCTCGACACTGACTCTCTCTTCTTGGTTTAACAGCCATTTTTCTTCATCTATATTACAAATTGTCTTTACACAAAAATAGCTCGCGTTGTATAAATTTCTAGTTACACCTGCTTGTATTGCGAAAAACGGATTCGGTACGGGTGTTGCTGAGTGATCTGATGAAGAGGCAATTCTTACACCAGCTTCTACAAACGAATTTAGCGGATATTCGTGTTTTGCCCTTTCACCTACCAGCTTATAGTCGACTACATCCCACCAATTTGGTCCTTTTAAATGCCAATAAGGTTGGACACTGGCTATTATATTTAACTTTTTGAACCTTTTTATGTCTTCCTTTCTGACGAGCTGAAGATGTGTGATTGAATTTCTATAATCTGTTTGGTCATCTAGATCGTCTTTTTCAATAGCATCTAATATCAGCTTAGTGGCGTTGTCTCCTATAGAATGTACGTGTATAGAAAATCCATTTTTATTTGCATATTCTATCGCCTTTGAAAGCTCGTCTTTGTCCCACAAAAAATCACCGTAATAATTCTCACCCTTGCCAGTTTCAATTTCATAAGGCTCTATCAAGCTAGCAGTAGTTCCCTCTATTACTCCATCTGCCAAAAATTTTATCGTAGTAGTCTTGAAATAATTTGAATCAATTCTTTCTCTAATACCTCTTATTATATCGATTTGGTGGATAGGGCTTATATCGGGGCTTATTGAAAATCCAGCCGAAACTCTGATTTTTAATCTATCATCATCTATTAATTCCTTGTAAATTTCAGGATCCATACACCATTTAAAACCTGAAATAGACAATACTATGGGAATATCTCTAGATACCTCATCTAAATGCTCTTTTTTAGGACCCTTGCCAACTTCCTCCCCTTCAAAAATCGACAAAGATCATCCCTTGCCGTAGACTACCTTTATGCCATCGTTATCATCGATAAATTTTTTCACATCATTTTCTTCATTTATAGTATAAATTTTTGCATTTATTATTATTGTAATTTTGTCCTTCAATCTAATCCCCACCTTTTTGCTGATTTAAAGTTCTAAGTCTATTCATTTACTATCTGTAAATTTATTTCCGCAATCAGTTCGTTGACCTTGTTCATATCTACATATTTAGGTAAATCGGTATGATTTTTTGCCTCTCTGAACTTGCGGTCGTATTCATTTGTTATCTCAAAAATCTCATCAAATGAGTATTTTCCATGTCTTATATCTAGTAAAAAATCTTTTTCTTTTCTATATGTATTTATTCCTTTTCCCTCTAGGATGTCTATGCCCATCATCATAAGCCTTATCAGGTGCATTGCGTGTTTGTACAGATGTGGCTCGTCTTTTTTGTTGTTTCTGTGGTTTAATTTGCCATATTGCTTGACAGTCTCGTTCATTTCGCCGAGCATACTTCTCAGATCTCTAAGAGGATAATTTTTTAGATTTATATCTATGTAGATTTCCTTGTCGTATCCTTCTCTATCTGTATCATCTATGTACAAATTCAGCTCCCCATCGCATATGTCTTTGTATGATATTTCAAATGTGTCCATCCTTCTTTTTATCGATTGGAGTATGTGCTCTTCCTTGTCTGGCTGAGCTAGACTGTCTCTTGCAATGGCGTTTTGCAGTCTTCTCAGCTGGCTGACTGCATATCCATTGAATGAATCGTATGCTTTTTGAGATAAAAATACATATGCGTTTTCTCTTAGGATTTTACCTATATCATTTATTGCAAATATGTCTTCCTCTCTCGTGCCTAGAATTTCTATTGTGTTTGGATTGCAATTGCACAGTAGCTCTACTATTTGCTTTAATGGGTATATAACAGTGTCTGTTATTTTATCTGTAAACGGCTTTTCTTCATATGTCATAGATAGTATTTCCTGTTTTGTAGGCAGGTAAATTCCTCTTAAATCGATATCTGAGCCCTTGTTATTAGTTCCGTATGCGTGGCTCCCACCGTAAGTTAGTAGGGCGAGCCTTTTATTTGTAAATCGCTCGTCTTCTTTTAAAAAATTATATTCCTTTTTATTTAATAAACTCATAATTCACCATTCCTAATAAATATCAATTTTTATCCACATATTATCTTCATCATAACCACACACAGTCCCTTTTACCTCCTGATTGACATCAACCTTAAATATATCACCATATAAAGCAGTACAATCTTGACATTCAATTACAGCTCCTTGAGGATAGAAATACCTGCATTTTCCGGTTATTTGGCTTCCTATAAAATATTTTTCTTTGATTTTTTTCCAATTATCTAAATAATCTTTTGTGAGACTTTTCCATTGTTTTTCAAAATCTTCTTTGCTAATTTTAATAATTTCGCCTTCTAAATCCTCTTCCTCTACAATGCCTTCAGCTAAGCAATCGTCAAAACAAGAAATTTCAATATCCCCATTAGGTTCTTTACATATTTGTCTTAAAGCACACTTCTCATCGTCTATTTCAATCCAAATTTCGTGATTTTCCCATAATATTAATATGTATTTCATATAACTCGTCCACCCTCTCAACTACTATTAAATTTATAATAGCATAAAAAAACTCTCTTTATTCAATATATAAATAAAAAGAGTTTTTACTAACTAAATTAATTTCAAAAATCTTATCGTCTATAAGAAAATCTTTTAGCTTTTACTAAATTTTTATACAATTTTCTGCTCTATTTTTAAAACTTTATTTTTATTCACTTGTTCAACCTTGTTTAAATAATCCACAATAGATAGACCAACTGCCTTTCCTAAATTAACAGGAACTGCATTACCTATTTGTTTATAAACCTGACTCATCGAACCTGAAAACCTCCATTCGTCAGGAAAGCTTTGAATTCTAGCATATTCCCTCGTTGTAAATGGTCTAGTTTCATCTGGATGGCATCTTTCAGTTTGTTTTTGAGCAGGGCTACAAGTTAGTGTCAAGCACGGTTCATCCCAGCTTATTCTTCTTGCCATCCCTCTCTTGCCTCCACCGCTATAATAGCTTTTACCCATATAATCCTTTGCAACATCTTCAGGTAAATCTATCCAACATCCTCCTGGAGGAACTAAATCCAATACTTTTTTCTTTTTGTCGGGATATTTAGCTCCCTCTGAATCAGGTACATTTTTAAGGGCATCTCTCAATGTCAGTATATGATCAAAAGGCTTAGGAAATTTAAATTCAATCTCTGACAAATCATTTCTCGTCCCTATTATTATAACTCGTTCTCTTTTTTGTGCCACGTCATAATTTACAGCCTTTAAAATTTCATATTTTACATCGTAGCCGATTTCTGTGAATACATCTATCATAGTTTGAATAGTTTTTCCGTTATCATGAGATACAAGCCCCCTTACATTTTCGGCTAAAAATACTTTTGGCTTCAAATCCTCAAGTATTTTTGCATAGTAATAAAACATAGTCCCTCTTACATCTTCTAGTCCTAATTTTTTACCTGCATAGCTAAAAGCTTGGCATGGATATCCTCCTGATAATAAATCAATTTCGATATTTCTATCTATATAATTTCTTATTCCATTTTCAGCTATTTCAACTATATCGCCTTGAATTATATTCCAATTAGGTCTATTAAGTCTCAAAGTGTCACATGCATATTTATCCCATTCAATTAAACCGACATCCTCAAATCCAGCATTCTCTAATCCAAGTGCTAACCCACCTGCCCCTGCAAATAGCTCAACACATGTATACGGTCTATTAGCTACAACATCACTTATATCTATATGACTCTCTTCTTGAATATAACCTTCTTTCATTTCACAGATTTTTTCTATTTTGTGATCAATTTCAGTTTCTTCATAAAAATTTGCAAATGTCATTTGCTCTTCTTCAATTTCTTCAATCTCCATAATTTCGTCAAAACCTATATCTAATATTTGGCACATTCTTTCCACATTGCTCTTTATAGGAGTAAATTTATCGGATAATATCACCGAGAGTTGGTTCTTAGTTATTCCCATGCTTGATGCTAACTCAGTTTGATTTTTTATATTTTTCTCTCTCATTATTTTTTTTAATTTATTTTTATCAATACTTATTCTCTTCATTAATTCACCTCATTGTTAATGTACCCAAAAATAGTTAAGAAAATACATTAACTTTTTCTTTTTGTATTTTATCACACTAGTGCAAAACTGTAAATAATAATTATTATTTAAATTAAATTTAATTTAACTATAAATATATTTATTTTGATAGTATATTTGTTGTATAATAAATGTAAGAATAAATAAAATTGAGGGAGATATTATGACTGATCAAGAAAAACAAGAAATTTTAAACAAGGCAAAGGAATTTTTTACAGATACTTTAGTTGCTAATCATAAAAAAAATACAGAAAAACTAACACTTAAATCATTTAACATTAATCCTTTTTTAATTAAATATTTAGCAAATTTTATGAATGGCTCAAGTAATCCTGAAGATATAGCCAAGGCACTTGTTTATCCAAGAGTTCTAGGAACTTCAATAAATACATCTTTCGGTACTAATCTTCAAAAATTCTGTACATCAACCTTAGAGGGATTTGCTTCTACAACTAGCGGCATTGATATAGAATTTACAGATTATATTGATGGACGTAAAAAATACTGTCAAATAAAAGCTGGTCCTAATACAATAAATAAAGACGATGTAAAAACTATCACTGATCATTTTAGTGCTGTTAAGAGACTTGCTCGAACTAACGGATTGGCAATTGGCTATAATGACTTAATTGTCGGTGTATTTTACGGTACGAAAAACGAACTAAATGCTCATTATAAAAAAATTGATGAAGAATATCCAGTAATAGTTGGGCAAGAATTTTGGTATAGACTTACTGGGGATGAGAATTTTTACCAAGATTTGATAGATACTCTAGCAGAATGTGCTTTAGATGAGGATTGTACAGCTTTATTAAACGACACTATTGAGAGATTGGCGGATGAGATTAGGAATACTCCATTTTTAAATAACTAAAAAATTTTTTACAACAAAAAGGGGCATCGCCATATTTCTTAGCACGACAGCCCCTTTTATTTATTGTTTTATAACGTGTATGAACTTAAAAAACCTAATTTATTATTTTCTAAAGTTCCAACTACTAACGCTCTATCTAATAAAATATTAAATTCTTCACAACTTGTTTCTGGCAACAATGTACAACTATAACAAGCAGCTAAATTTTGGCTTTTTCTTCCCTGTCCCGTACTATTAATACATATTGGATCATAAGAACACCATTTAGCTCTTTTTATAGCATTCACAAATATTTTTGGTAATATATCCACTCTTCCTTGTTTAACTAATCCTCCAAGACTCCCTTCTGAATCACTATCAGCAGTATATATAAGTATACCATTCATTATATTTTTTTCTCCAGGAATATCACAATATAATCTTTCTCTTAATGCTGTTATAGAATATCCACATTCAAAACTCAACTCTTTAATAAGTAAATGTGCTAATGTATGTAACATCACAAATTTTGGAGATATTATTCTATCAGTTATTTCACCTTTATCTTCATGATATTTTTCATTTAATTTATTTGCTCTTTCCAAAGCTTCTTCATTGTTTTCAAGCCATTTATTAATTGAGGATGTATCTATTTCTATAAAAATACCTTCTCCTCTAACTTCATAAGCAGGATACCAGTTCTCATTTTTTGGTTTTATATCAACTACTCTATTATCCTTATTAGATGACTCAGTTCCCATAACATAATTATCTGGAGGGATTAATCTTGTAAAACCAGTTAAAGCTCTTACTTCTCTAAGTCTTTTAACTAAAGTAACACTAGCAATTTCTTTTATATTATATTTATCTCCTGATACTTTTTCTATTTTAAAATCTCTTGTATTAAAATTCCCTGATACTATTTTTCCTTTTAAAGCATTATACTCTTCAAATCTATATATATTTCTATTTACAGTAATTTTATTACCTTCAGTTTCACAAATTTTTCTTTTAACTATAGATTCAATTAAATCTAAATCATTCATTCTATTAATTTCATTTGCTATACTTTCTATATATTCTCCTAAATCTTCCTTTATGAATTCTTCTAGTTTTCCTTTTTTCTGTTTTTTCCTTTTAACTCCTATTAATTCATTATATTCAGCACTATTTTCAATTAATATATTCAATTCATCTGAATAAGGTGGAATAACTATGGAAGTTTCTATTTTAGGAAAATATATATTAGATGCATTTCTAAGTATAGTTTCAGGATATAATTCACAACTATCTTTATTAGTTTTAATTCCTTTCCATTGTAATTTTCCTTTGCATTTGAACCATTCTTTTTTAGATGAATTTTTAAAAATATTTTTATTTAATGCTAGTTTTAAAGAGTTTTGAGCCCCACATTTACATTTTACTACAAAAGATTCTAATCCTAAACTACTTGAAGTAGATACTATTTCTAATTGAGGAGACTCACACACTTTTTTTTCATTCACATGAACCCATTCAATCCAAGGAAAATCATCTATATGACCTTTTTCACATGCAACTAATACTGATGGTGCTACTAATAATGCCCCTTTACATTTTATATTACTGCATCTAGGTTTTAACATAAAATCGTTATTTTGTCTTATTTTTTCATAATCCTTTTGCCATTCTTCTATAGGCTTAAAAGTTTTACAATTCGGACAATAATACCATCTTGGAAATCTAGCAAAAGGTATTCCTTTTATATTTTTTTCAGAATCATCTTTATAT
>NZ_JAXEWM010000198.1:0-6359 GCF_034113885.1 Intestinibacter sp. | reverse complement strand
ATATAATTTTTTATAAAATATTTTGATATTGTAAATAATTTATCTTTTAAAAAAAAGATTACAAAGTTCAAAACAATTTATTTGACTTTTGTAATCTATATAATTTAAATATTTTTTTCAACCCAATCTTCAAATACTTCTAACTGCTCTTTCGTATGAAAATAATGCTCTCCATCCTCCACAACATCAATTCCACAATTAAACTTCTCAGCAAACTCAAATACAAATTCAGACTCGCACATATCGTCCTTTGACCCATATAAAATACAAGTCTTACTATCCCATTTATCAATTGGATGCTCATTTACATAGCAGTAATAATCCCAATACAAAGTTTGTCCAATAGGTGTACCTATCTCTTGCTCTCTTTCAAGCCTTTCTTCATCTACATCAAACCACATCATCATATTTTCAATAATCCTCTTCATATTGACGACTGGAGATAAAAACAAAGACTGTTTTATATCACAATCTCTATACGTAAGCAGACTAAAGTATGCACCCATACTACATGCAAATAAGCTGATACTTTCCCATTTTTGCTTTGCATAATCCATAACTAAATCTAGCTCTCTTACGCAGTTTTGTACCTTACACAAAACACCGTCATTTCTACTTCCATGCTCCGGCAGGTCAAAGCTTATAACCTGATATCCCCTTTTCACAGCCTCTTTAGCAAGTATACCTACGACTGTATCCTCTTTATTTGACATGTTTCCATGTACAGCTATAAATAATTTATCAGAATCCTCTCCCCACAAAACTGCGGGTATGTTTTCTATTTCAAAAAATTTTTTAATCACAATATTCCCCTCTACTTTCTAAATAATTACTTCTCTCTTTTTATAACACATAGGAAATTATATTCCTTTAAAAATGTCAATAGATATAATTTCCGTATATGTGTTTCAAGAAAATCTACATTATAGGTCTTTAGAATAAAGATTTTCTTATCTTAAAATAATAATAGCATATCATAAAGATACTTCCAATCAAACAATCTAAGGTATCGATCATAGTATCTACAAGACCTCCAGCTTGACATTCAAACCCCAAAAACCTATCCATACCAAACTCGATAAGCTCCCAAATACTCGCCACACCCATGCTGAACATAAACATATATATCAAAATAAATACAGTTTTTTTCTTGGTGTCGACCTTATTTTCGGCAAAGCATCCGTATATAAAATACGCTAAGCTACAGCCTATAATTCCCGACCACACATGTAAAAAATCATCGTAATACTTTATATCGTAAAAATTCAAGCATGTGCCAAATAACAGCGACAACATAGTAAATACAATTAAAACAGCAGTTATCGAATCGTTAAATAGATGGTTGTATTTCTTATTTAGCCATCCTAAAACACTAATTCCAATTAAACTCAAAACGGCTATAGCTATATTTAAAAAACTACTTTGTAAAAAAAGATACACCAAAACAACTGCATAAATAGCGTATATAATCCTAAATATAATTTTAAGTCTATCTCTCGTCATAATCCGCCTCCAAAACTGATCTTTTTCTCAAAAAAACATCCTCAGTTATAGTATTGTGCTTTAAGACAAAAATAAACTCTATTTTAAGCTAAAAAATCTGCTTCCATTATATTACATGGAAACAGATTTTCTTAATCCTTATCTCGATTCTTATAAATCTCCCTTAAGTCCTATTTCTTCAGCAACTTCACGCATACCTAAAATAGTATCTTCTATTATTTCATTTAATTCTTTGCCTAGCATTTGGCATCCATTTTCTATGACTTCTCTATTTACACCAGCTGCAAAGCCTTTAGATTTGTATTTTTTCTTAACTGATTTAACTGTTATATCTAAAACACTCTTTGATGGTCTCATTATAACAGCTGCAGTTATAAGCCCTGTTAATTCATCTATAGTGTATAGAACTTTTTCCATGTCAGTTTCTGGTTTAACATCGTTTACAAGTCCGTAACCGTGGCTTATTATCGCACGTATTACTTCTTGATCTATACCTTTAGCTTCTAATATTTCTATAGTTTTTTTGCAGTGTTCTTCTGGATATAATTCATAGTCTACATCGTGTAATAATCCGACTACACCCCATTCATCAGGATTTCCACCATATAAATTAGCAAAATGTCTCATTACACCTTCTACTGTCAATCCATGTTTTATTAAATGTTCGTCCTTATTATATTCTGTAAATATTTCCCATGCTTCTTCTCTTGTTGGATACATGTAAACCACCCCTTATTTATGTATAATTATTTATTATGAAAATTCTTAATATAGATTATATAATTCTTTTACAATTTTATCAATATTTACAAACATAAAAAGCACTAGATAAATTCTAATGCTTTTTGTTAAATCATAATTTAGTTTAATGTTCAGAAGCTTGTGCATCTGACTTAGTTTGATGAACTGTACCAAACGGATGATGAGGTGGAGCATAAATTGCATACAATTTAAGCGGTTGATTACCTACATTGATAACATTGTGCCACTTGCCAGCAGGTATCACTATAGCAAAGTCATCGTAAATTCTCTTTTGAAAATCTAAATTATTTTTACTATCTCCCATCACCACAATTGCTTGACCTTCTTCAATTCGTATAAATTGATCAGTTGTTTCGTGGATTTCTAAGCCTATATCATCTCCCACATCTATACTCATAAGTGTAACTTGTAAATTTTCTCCTGTCCACAAAGCTGTTCGAAAAGTATTATTTTGTTTAGCTACATCGTTAATATTGATTGCCAATGGGTTTGGCCCGTAATCCTTTAGATTCATAGTATTTGTATTGTAATTAAACATATATGCTTGTTGACCATTTAAACAATTTTTCATACACATACTATTGTACATTTGAGGATTAATCCAAAATGGATATGGATACATATACCACATTTGAGGACCAAACCCAAAAGGATATGGATTTTGGTTGTATATAATTATCAACTCCTTTTTATAATCTTTATAATATTTATGCTATATATTTAATAAATATACTTAATTACACCCAACTCTAGCGAAGCTACACCGCTATATCAACTTCCATTATAAATATGTTTAAGAACTTTGTGAAGAATTATAGTTCTAAACATATCTTTTTCCAAAATAAAATCTATTCATTATAAATAATGTTTCTAAACTAATTAGATTTATATATATTTGTAAATAAAAAATGGCTAGACATGTTTATACCAAATGCCTAACCATTTTTATTTTCAAATTATCTAATATATTTAAATTTTAGTATCTCTCTACTTCAGCTTTATCTCTTAAAGTAGCTATATGTTCTAAATATTTATCTGCAAGTATTTTGCTTACAATTTGATCTTTTACATCGTCTAGTGATTTTTGTTCTGTCTTTTTGTCAGTTACTTTAACTATTTCATATCCAAAAGGAGTTTCAAATACATCTGATATATCGCCCTTGTTTAGTTTAAATACTTCATTTGTAAATTCAGCGTTTTTATCCTCTCTAGTGAAGTATCCTAGATATCCGCCTTTTTTACCAGTGCTTTGGTCGTCAGAGTTTTCTTTAGCTAGCTTTTCAAAATCTTCTCCTGATTTTACTTTTTCTAGTATACTATCAGCTTTAGATTTTAATTCTTCATTTTTAGAATCATCTACTGTTTTGCCATTTTCATCTACTGTTGTAACTAGTATATGGTAAGCTTCTACAGATTCTTCTTCGAAATCTTTTTTGTTTGCATCGTAGTATTTTTGGATTTCTTCATCTGTAACCTTTATATTTTCTTCAAATTTTTCTCTGTATTTTTGAACCATTAAATCTTTTTTAATAGTTTCCTTTAAGTAATCCTCATCTACATTTGCATCATCCAACAATTTCTTGTAATTTGTGTTTAAATCTAATACACCTTTGATTTGATCATATTTTTGATTTACTTCATCATCTGTAACTTTTATTTTATCCTTCTCTGCTTGTTCGTACACAACTTCATTATCTATCATATAAGATACTACTTGATTGTTTATTTCTTCTTGTGCCTCTTTATCATCTTCTGATTTATTAAATTCAGCTAAGTAATCCCTATTTGTATATCCTGCTGTAGCAACTAATATAGATTTTACTTTTTCAACTTCATCTTTTGAAACTTCAGTTTCTCCTACTTTAAATGCGTTGCCATTAGAGCATCCCACCATTGATAGGCAAAGAGCACCTACTAATCCTAAATATAATATTTTCTTCAATCCGTTCACCTACCTTTAGTTTTGACTTCCTAATTTTCCATTCCAATAATTTTGTTCTTGTTGATTTTGTGCTATTGGAAGTATTTCATATCCTTGTGATTTTAGATATTTAATTATGTCATCTAAAACAGCTACTGTCTGTTTTCTTTCATGAATTAAAACAGTTATATCGTCACCTACTGCATATTTTTTCAAATTAGCCATTATTTGTGGTGAAGTAGATTTCCAGTCTTCAGTATCTAAAGTCCAGTCCCATAATTTATATCCAGAAGCTACTAAATTATCGTAAGAAGATTGAGGAGTAAATGGTTTACTACCAAATGGCAATCTTATAACCTTAGAAGTTTCACCAGTTATTTTTGTAAAAGTTTTTGCACAAACATCAAATTCTTCCTTTGCAGATGTAGAAGTCTTATACAATTTGTGTATGTCGTGGCTCACACTGTGGAATCCAACAGTATTTCCAGCTTTTACTGCATTTTTTACTTGTTCAGGAAATGCTTCCATATTTCCATTTACCATAAAAAATGTTGCATTGACATTGTTGTTTTTTAATATTTCAACCATTTTATCAGTATATTCTGATGGTCCATCATCTATAGTAATATGAGCAACCTTACCGTAAGTTTTTGTAGGTCCTTTATTTATTTCCTTTGATGAATCGTAGATTATATCTGATACTGTAGTCGATGCTAACGTAGCATTTCTTTTGTATTCATTTTCACTTAATTTTTTATTGCTATTAGAACATCCAACAAGTGCTACTAAAGCTGCGATGATTAAAGTTATTATCACTAATTTCTTTCTTGTTTTCAAAGCGATTCCCCCTCATTATTTTATTTTTTTTGACATCAAATATCTCTATTTCTTATTTTCCTACATCAAGAACTTATAGTCAATAAAAAAACATTAACAATGTTGTAACATTTCACCTCCTGATACATCATCTGTATTCTCGATATCCTTATAGTCAATAAAAAAACATTAACAATGTTGTAACAAAAAAATCAAGTTACATATAAATACATTTTTTTCAAAAAAATAAACAATAGTAAATTCGCCTTTACTCTTGTTTATTTTTTAATCGATCGTATTATTCTTATTTTTTATTTATTCTATTTATCCATTATATTCAATATCTTTTCAAATAAATACTCTAGCATATAATATGTTGTCTCATAAAGATTTTATCTATATTCCTCAGGTACCTCCATCATTGGATTGAAAAAGCATGAATAGTTTCCAGTATGGCAAGCCACCCCTGTTTGTTTAACTAAAACAAGTATAGCATCTGCGTCACAATCGTAGTATAGGCCTTGAACATCTTGAATATGACCTGAAGTCAATCCCTTAGTCCATAATTCTTGTCTACTTCTACTAAAGTAGCATGCCTTCTTTTCTGTAAATGTCTTTTTTATAGATTCTTCATTCATATATGCAAGCATTAAAACTGCACCAGTGTCTACATCTTGTGCTATTGCAGGTATTAAGCCTCTTTCATCGAATTTTAAATTTTTTATTGCGTCAAAATCTATCTTTCCATTTAATGTTTTGTCTGTCGTAACTAATCCTTTCATTATTGTACTCCTCATTTTTTAGATTGATTATTTAAAATAATAGTATTCTAGCCCTTACATTAAAAATGTAAAGGCTATCTATAATTTTTATAATATAATTTATAATCTGACTTCTACACCTTGTTCCTTCATGTATTTCTTTAAGTCGTTTATTTTTATTTCGCCAAAGTGGAAAACTGAAGCTGCAAGTATTCCGTCTGCATTTGCTTCTTTAGCTGCTTGTACAAAGTGATCCATTTCTCCTGCACCACCTGATGCTATAACTGGCACGTTTACAGCAGCTGTTATTTTAGATAGCAATTCTATATCGTATCCGTTTTTCATACCGTCTTCATCAATACTGTTTACAACTATTTCGCCTGCACCTAGCTCTACACCTTTTATAGCCCACTTAATTGCGTCTAAGTCAGTTTTTTCTCTTCCACCTTTTACATATACACTCCAAGAACCTTCGTCATTTTTCTTATCATCCATTGATAAAACGACGCATTGTGCCCCGAATTTTTCTGAAGCTTCTCTTATAAGCTCTGGATTTCTAACTGCTGATGAGTTAACTGAAACCTTGTCAGCACCTT
>NZ_JAXEWM010000197.1:0-8342 GCF_034113885.1 Intestinibacter sp. | reverse complement strand
AATAGTAGAAAAATGTTCAAATGGCTGGTATAAAATAAAATACAATGGATCATATGGATATATATCAGGAAAATATGTAAAATTAAGTTAATATAATTATTTATTAATAATATAGAAAAAAGCTAACAAGTCTTTAAAGTACTTCCTGTCTATTTGGCAGGGGTACTTATTTTTTTACAGATAATACCAGTTTTATTTTGTGGTAAAAATACCAAATTTTATAAAAAATATAGTAAAATATAAATATATTAAGAGGAGGCGATAATATGAAGCTTTTTGGTAAAAAAATCGTATCAATATTTTTAGCATTGGCTATAGTAATTTCTAGTTTTGCAATTCTTGGAACTACAGAAGTAGATGCCGCAACAAGTAGTTTAAAGACTTTAAAAGCTAACACGACATATACTTATAATTTAGATGGAAAAGGAAGTAGCGAAAAAATTAAATTTACAAGAAGTGCTATAAATTCCACAGATTATAAAATCAAATTATACATAAATGGAAAATACGTAACAAGTGTACAAGAATGGCATTATGGTTCATATCCATCAAAGGAAGTTCGTATATTCGATTTTTATTCAAAAGACAGCAGCAAAGAAATTTATATGAAGGGTGACAATTCAGCAAAAATAGTAAAATACAATAGTGGTAAATACACTATAAAAACTATATCAGGAGCAAGTGATATTAACTCTTATAATAGCAGTACAGGTATAGTTAAAATAGCTAGATGGATAAATGATAATGTTCTTATGAGTTGTATTTCAGAATACAAGGTTTCAGGATATAGTATTACTAAACAACCTATAAATTATGGGATAAATCCAGATATGCTTACTATTAGATACAAAGCATTAAAGGATATTAAAGCATATAAAAAACCAAACTCATCAACTGTAGCATTTACAATAAAAAAAGGTAATATAGTATATGCAACTGCAACTTATTCAAAGGATTCAAAGAAATATATCAGATTTGAAACTTCTTCAGGTAAGATTGGTTGGGTAAAAGTTTCATCAGTATCAAAGGTTCCAACTAGTATGTTTAAAAATATAGGATATCCTATGTATTAAAGTTATTTAAAATATATTAACATTGTATATAATAAATTAAATATAATAATAAATCTAGAAATTGTAAATTTGTAGGAATATAATTAAAAGGTACAGAAATAATTCTGTATCTTTTAATTTTTAGGGGGAAATTTTATGTTAAATGATAGAGTGGATAAATTAGTAGATAAATATTTAGATGAAGTAATATCGATAAGAAGACATATACATCAAAATCCAGAGCTTAGCTTAAAGGAATTTGAAACATCAAAGCTTGTAGCATGTGAATTGAAGAAATTAGGACTTAAATTACAAGAAGGAGTTGGCAAAACTGGTGTAGTATCTAATTTAAATCCAAATAAAACTCACAAAACTTTGATGCTAAGAGCAGATATGGATGCACTTCCAATACAAGAAGAAACAGATTTAGAATTTAAATCAAAAAATCCAGGAGTGATGCATGCCTGTGGTCATGATATACATACATCAGTATTACTAGGAGTAGCCAAGATTTTAAATGAGATAAAGGATGAAATAGATGGAAACGTAAAATTTGTATTTCAACCAGCAGAAGAAAATAATCCAGTAGGTGGTGCTCCACTTATGATAAAAGAAGGTGTTTTAGAAAATCCTCATGTAGACAATGCAGTTGCACTTCATGTATGGGATTATTCAACTGGAACAATCGCTGTCAAACCAAATGCTATGATGTCAGAATCAAATAGAATTTTTATAACTATAAAGGGCAAGGCATCACACGCATCAAAGCCACATGAAGGTCACGATGCTATAGTATGTGCAGCCTATCTAATAACTCAGCTTCAAACTATAGTAAGTAGAAATACAGATCCAAGCGATGTAGTAGTGCTTACATTATCTAAAATAAATGGTGGTATAAGATATAATGTACTTCCATATGAAGTATCAATAGAAGGAACTGTTAGATGTTCAAGTGTTGCAGCTTGTGAATCTCTTCCAGATAGAATAGAACAGATAATAAGTGATGTATGCCATATTCATGGTTGTGATTATGAGTATGAATTTAATCATGGATATCCTGTGACATTTAATGATCCAAAGCTTACTAAGCTAGTGAAGAAGTCATTGATAAATAGTATAGGTGAAGATAATTTAGTTGAAATGGATAATCCGGATACAGGTGGAGAGGATTTCTCTTTCTTCGCTAGGGAGGTTCCTTCTTGCTTTATGTTTTTAGGATGTAAATCTGAAAAAAATCAAGATACTTGTATATTACATAATTCTAAATTTGATTGTGATGAGGATTGTATAAAAACTGGAATTAAGGCTATGGTAAATATAGTTATAGATTATTTTAAGTAAGAAAATCTTTATCCTAAAGATCCATAATGTTGATTTTCTTGAAATGCATGACGGAAATTATATTTATCTAAAATTTCAAAGGAATATAATTTCCTATGCATTATAAAAATATCAAAAAGTTGGAGGAAATTAGCCCTCCAGCTTTTTAAATTTAATGATTATATTAATAAAAAAATCTCTGTAAGGCTTGAAAATACAGGCTTTCAAAAAATATAAAAATTTTTTGGAAAAAATTAGCACTCAACTGTTGACAGTGCTAATAAAAAGTTGTATTATATAGTCATAAGGATAAAGGATAACAAATAAGACATAAAAACAATATGCAAACGAATAAAAGCTTGGATTTTAAAACAAGCTAAAGATTTTAAAAATATAATAGAGGTTCAACTAAAGCATACAGAGTATGCTTAAATTTAGCAGTTGACTTAGCACTCGACAACATAGAGTGCTAATAAGAAAAGAAAGGATGATGTGTTATGTTATTTCCAGAAAGAAGATTTGGTTTAGTTAATAATAGTAATTTATTTGATTATCTTTTCAGTGATCCAGTTTTTAATGTAAATACAACAAATACAACAAACAGAATGGCTACAGATATTAAAGAAAACGAAAATGGATACGAACTTGCTATGGAGGTTCCAGGATTTAATAAAGAAGATTTAAAAATAGAATTAAAAGAAGGATACCTAACAATTACTGCTGAACACAATACAACAAATGATCAAAAAGACAACGAAGGACGTGTAATAAGAAAAGAACGTTACTACGGTAGCTCTAAGAGAAGCTTCTATGTAGGCGATCAAATAGAAAAACAAGATATAAAAGCTAAATACGATAAAGGTATATTAAATGTATTTGTACCTAAAAAAGATCTTAAGAAAATAGAAAATAAACAAACTATAGAAATACAATAATTATTGTAGATTAGAAGTTAAAAATTAAAAGGCTAGTAAGGGAGGCTTCATGATAAGCCTTCCAGTAAATAAATTAATAATAAATATAATTAATAAGGTTTCAACCAGAGCAAAGGGTATGCTCAAATAAAATGGTTGAGTTAGCACTCCAGACATAGAGTACTAATGTATAGAAAGGATAGATGCTTTATGTTATTCCCAGAAAGATTTAATTTTAATAAGAGTTTATTTGATGACTTTTTTACAGACCCAATGTTTAATGTAAATACAGCAAACGTAATGTCTACAGATATCAAAGAAAAAGACAATGGATATGAACTTGATATGGAAGTTCCAGGATTCAACAAAGAAGACTTAAAATTAGAGTTAAAAGATGGATATCTAACAATTAGTGCTGAACACAAAACTTCAAATGATCAAAAAGACAACAATGGACATATAATAAGACAAGAACGTTATTATGGTAGTTCTAAGAGAAGCTTTTATGTAGGTGATCAAATAACACAAGAAGATATCAAGGCAAAATACGATAAAGGTATTTTGAATGTATTTGTACCTAAGAAAGAAGTTAAGAAAATCGAAGGTGGACAAGTTATAGAAATACAATAATAAATAATAGATACATATATTTCCTTTTTAATTTAATTACGATTAGGTAGGCTTAGTGCCTACCTAATTTGTTTTGTTTAGATTTCAAAGATCTTGTCTAGATTAATCTTATTTACTTGACTATAAAAATAATAAAACTTAAAATAAAAATTGAGAATAGTTATTGATAAACATAATTTTATAGTTGGAGAATAGATATGAAAAAAAAGGATATAATATTAATAATTGTGGTATTACTTGTGGCATGTATTGCTTTCGGTGCGAAGTTTTTGCTTAGTAAGCAGGGAGGAGAAGCCACTATAACGGTAGATGGCAAGGTTTATGGGAAATATTCTATAGACGAGGATCAGACTATTAATGTAGACGATCATAATACAGTCGTAATAAAAGACGGTATTGTACATATGGAGGATGCCGATTGTCCAGACAAGCTTTGTATAAAACAAGGTGAGATAAGCTCTGATGGAGAAAAAATAGTCTGCCTTCCAAATAAAACTATAGTTCAAGTAAGCAGCGACAAAGAAAGCGATTACGATGTCAAAGTAAAATAATTAAAAAATAAACCCTATACATAGCACACGAATAAATGCTGTATAGGGTATTTTTATTATTTACCATTCTAATTCTTCAGGTTTTCTAAGCTTTTGATGTTTATATATCGGAACATTGTATGTGCTTCCTAATTTTCTAACTAAATCCTTGTAGCAGCCCTTTAGCTTGTCGTGGAAGAATATAGCTTCGATTCCTCCATCTATAGAATCTACACATTTGCAAGCGCGTTCAAAACCGCTATCTTCTTGATAATCTCCACTTACTAGCCATTGATTTGCTATTATATGTGAAACTCCAAATGTTTCATCGCCCCAAGTTTTAAATACTGCTTCGGCAAAATTTGGTTCGAAGTGAACACCACCTACACATAATATATTGTGAACCTTAAGTCCATCATCATCGAATACATGCACAAGTGTACGAGCTAAAGCTCTACAAGCCTTTTCGTCATTCCAGCTATCTAAGCTGCTTCCAACCTCTATATCCACCATAGGAACTGGATATTCTATTAATAAATTAGGATTACCTTCTCCATCGTGTACTCCTGACCAATGAGTAGCTTCAGTTGCAACATGGTATTGTTCTAGTCCTAATTCTATTCTGTTTTTTTCGTAAGCTAATAATAGATTTCTCATAAATCTAGGATGAGCTTTAGTGAATACGCCAGAATTTACATCTCCTAGAGAGTGTACAGTTAGAACGTTTTCGGGAGCATGTGTACCTTCATGCCAAGTTACCATAGCAGACATATCAAAATCTGCGAAATTAGCATTCATATAAGGTAAGAAACGTTCATAATCTAAACATAAGGCAATATCTGTTGGAACGAAGTAGTATTCATTTTTTTCATCGGAGTATTTCATTACCTCTTGTCCAGCAAACATTATGCCTGTGTGTTCTTGAAAAAATCCTTCTTCATCTAAGATGTTCCAGACTTTAGATGCTACATGACCCCAGTTAGTATTATTACATATATAGTATACTGCCTTCATATTAATTACCCTCCAAAATTTTAATCGATTAAATTCATTATATTAATAATAGTAAGTTTTATCAATTAAAGTTATAAAATTTATAAAATTTTTAGCACTCAAGACTTGACAGTGCTAATAAAAGTGCTATAATAAAATATATAAGAAATAGAAATAAAAATACTGATTGAATATATCGGTATATTTTTTTACTTGAGAGTTAGCACTCGAAAGGTAAGAGTGATAATAAAATTTCTTATATGGAAGTTCGATGAGTAAAATTAATTAGAATAGTTTTATGAAATAAATAGAAAAGAAATAGAACTTTTAGCAAATACCCTTATAAGCAAGGGAGGCATCCCTTGTTATTTTTTTTGAAAAATAAATAACACTAATATATAAATAATTTTAAATTTAGGAGGTTATCGAAATGGCATTAAAACAAGGAAGTATCTCAATAGATACTGAAAATATTTTTCCAATAATTAAGAAATGGTTATATTCAGACAAGGATATATTTATAAGAGAATTAATAAGTAATGGCTGTGATGCAGTTAGCAAACACAAAAGATTAGTATCTCTAGGAGAAATTAATGACGATGGTCAACCTTATAAAATAACTGTTTCAGTTAGCAAGAAAAACAAAACTCTATCATTCAGCGATAATGGTATAGGTATGACTGCAGATGAAATAGATAAATACATAAATCAAGTTGCTTTCTCAGGGGCAGAAGATTTCTTCAATAAATACAAAGATAAAATGGAAGAATCAAATGATATAATAGGGCACTTTGGTCTAGGCTTCTATTCAGCATTTATGGTAGCTAGCAATGTTGAAATAGATACACTTTCATATCAAGAAGGTGCAACTCCTGTAAGATGGCAATCAGAAGATGGTATGCAATTTGAAATAACTGAAGATGGAACTAGAACTGAAAGAGGTACAACAATAACTCTTACTATAGCAGATGATAGTGATGAATTTTTAGATGAATACCATGTAAGACGTATCATTAAAAAATACTGCTCATTCTTACCAGTAGAAATATATGTAGAAAATCCTGACAGAGAAGAAGAAGAGGCTAAGAGAAAAGATGAAGAAGCAGCTAAAAAAGCAGAAGAAAGAGCAAAGGCTGAAGCAGAAGGTGAAACTGTAGAAGAAGAACCAGAAGAAGAAACAGAACCAGTAAAACCAACTCCATTAAATGATACAAATCCATTATGGTTAAAATCACCTAAGGATTGTACTGATGAAGAATATATAGACTTCTACAGAAAGGTATTCAATGTTTACGAAGAACCATTATTCTGGATTCACTTAAATATTGATTATCCATTTAACCTAAAAGGAATTTTATACTTCCCTAAACTAAAAAATGAATTTGAATTAGTTGAAGGTGAAGTTAAATTATACAACAATCAAGTATTCGTTGCAGATAATATAAAAGAAGTTATACCAGAATTCTTACTATTATTAAAAGGTGTTATAGATTGCCCAGATCTACCACTTAATGTATCAAGAAGCTTCTTACAAAACGATAGAGAAGTAGGCAAGATTTCTAAAAATATAGTTAAGAAGGTTGCAGATAAATTAAAATCATTATATAAAAATGAAAGAGAAAAATACGAAGGCTTCTGGCATGATATCCAATTATTTATTAAATTTGGTTGCTTAAAGGATCAAAGCTTCTATGATAGAGTAAAAGATTATATCATATATAAAGACCTTAATGACAAGTACATAACATTAAATGAATATCTAGAAGAAGCAAAAGATAAACACGAAAACAAAGTATTCTACGTTGTAGATAAAGAAAAACAAGCTCAATATATTAAATTATTTGAAGAATATGGCTTAAATGCACTTGTATTAGATTGTGCAATAGATGATAACTTCATATCACTACTTGAATATGCACAACCTGGAGTAAGATTCAAGAGAATAGACTCAGATTTATCTGATGTATTAAAGGATGAAGACGCTGAAAAAGACGAAAAGGCAGATGAAGAAATAACTAAATTCTTCGAAGAAATTGTAGGAGATAGAATTCAAAAATACACAGTTGAAAGCTTGAAGAAAGAAGACACTCCAGCAGTTATATTGATTTCAGAAGAATCTAGAAGAATGATGGAAATGCAAAAGAGATTTAATGACCTTAACTATGGATTTGATTTACATGAAGAAAAAACATTAGTTATAAACGACAAGAATCCTCTAATACAAAAAGTATTATCTATCAAGGATGACGAAAGTAAGAAGGAAGATGTAGAAGTAATCTGTAATCAAATAGTAGACCTAGCATTACTTGCTAATAAAGAATTAAGCGCAGATGAGTTAGACCTATTTATTAAGAGAAGTAATGAATTGATGACTAGAGTAATATCACTATAAATTAGCTTTCCTCTAAAGCTTTTACATAATATAATATAAACAAAAAACGGGACTATGTGAAATTATCATAGCCCCGTTTTAATTTTTCTTATTTTAAAGCTCTTTTTATAAATTCATAAGCATAGGATTTGCAAATTTCTAAGTCTGTAGATTTATTTTCACAGAATGAATTTGCGATACCACTACAGGCGCTTATCATTACGAATCGCTGATAATCTTTATTGTCATCTTCTTTTATTATACCTTCAGTTACTCCTATAGATATAATTTTTGTTGTTATAGAATAAAGATCATTTTTTAGATTATCTAATATAGAGTCATTTTTTAAATAATCGCAAAAATCTTTGATTTTAAAGTTACTAGAAAGTAATTGAAAATAAGGAGAAATAGTTATAATTCTATTTGTAAAAAAATCAAATAATATATAGCAGTTTTCTTTAAATGTAAGATTTTCATCAATTTTACTTGAAAAAATATTAACTTCCTCATAAAAATTATATACTAAAGATTT
>NZ_JAXEWM010000196.1:0-11440 GCF_034113885.1 Intestinibacter sp. | reverse complement strand
AAGAAACTAAAAATGAAGAAAACTACTCTAAAGAATTAGCTTCATTAGCAGAAATATTCGTAAATGATGCATTCGGAACTGCTCATAGAGCTCACTGTTCAACTGTAGGTGCTGGAGAATTCTTAGAAGAAAGAGTTTGCGGATACTTAATCCAAAAAGAATTAAAATTCTTAGGTGAAGCAGTTGCTAACCCAGTTAGACCTTTTACTGCTATATTAGGTGGAGCTAAAGTTTCTGACAAAATAAATGTTATAAACCAATTATTAGACAAAGTTGATAACCTAATAATAGGTGGAGGTATGGCATATACTTTCTTAAAATCTCAAGGATATGAAATAGGAAACTCTTTATTAGAAGAAGATAAAATAGATTACGCTAAAGAAATGATAGCAAAAGCTGAAGCTAAAGGTGTTAAATTATACTTACCAGTAGACTTCAAAACTGCTAACGAATTTTCACCAAATGCAGAAGTTGTAATAACTGAAGATCAAAACATAGCTGACGGATACGAAGGATTAGATATAGGACCAAAAACTGTAGAAAAATTTGTAGACGTTGTTAAAGGTTCAAAAACAATAGTATGGAATGGACCAATGGGTGTATTCGAATTTGAAGCATTTGCAGGTGGTACTTTAGCAATAGCAAAAGCTATGGCATCATTAGAAGACGCAACTACTGTAATAGGTGGTGGAGATAGTGCTGCTGCTGTTAACCAATTAGGATTCGGAGATAAGATGACTCACGTTTCAACTGGTGGTGGAGCATCATTAGAATTCTTAGAAGGAAAAGAATTACCAGGAATAGCTGCTTTAGATAACAAATAAGAGTAAATAATAACATAGAAGTTGATAAATAATATATATTGATATATTCAAAGGGAGGATATTCAAATGAGAAAACCAATAATCGCTGGAAACTGGAAAATGAACAAAAATATAAAAGAAGCTTTAGAATTCGTTAAAGAAGTAGGAGCTAGAGCTGATAGAGATGATGTAGAAGCAGTAATATGCGCACCATTTTTACAATTAAAAGACTTAAAAGAAGCAACTAAAGGAACTAAAATAAAAGTTGGTGCTCAAAACATGCACTTCGAAACTTCAGGTGCTTTCACTGGTGAAGTTTCTGCTGAAATGCTACAAGAAATAGGAATGGATTACGTTGTAATAGGACATTCTGAAAGAAGAGAATACTTTGGTGAAACTGATGAAACAGTAAACAAAAAAGTTTTAAAAGCTTTAGCTACAGGTATAAACCCAATATTATGCTGTGGTGAAACTTTAGAACAAAGAGAAGCTGGAGTAACTAAGGATCACGTTAAAACTCAAATATTAGCAGGGTTAAAAGACGTAGCTAAAGAAGATTTAGCAAAAGTTGTTATAGCTTATGAACCAATCTGGGCTATAGGAACAGGAAAAACTGCTACAGCAGAACAAGCTAACGATGTTATATCTTACATAAGAGAAGTTGTAGCTTCAGTTTATGGAGATTTAGCTCAAGAAGTTAGAATACAATACGGTGGAAGTGTTAAACCAGCTAACGTAGCAGAAATAATGGGACAAAGTGACATAGATGGAGCTTTAGTTGGTGGAGCATCACTTAAAGCTGATGATTATGTTGCTCTTGTAAATTTTAAATAGGAGTGAAGTAAGACATATGAAAAAACCAGTAGCATTAATAATTATGGATGGTTTTGGAGAAAGTAATAATACAGTAGGAAATGCAGTTAAAGAAGCTAAAACTCCTAATCTAGATAGAATCCAAGCAACTTATCCTAATACATTAATAAAAGCAAGTGGTCTTGATGTAGGTCTTCCAGATGGTCAAATGGGTAACTCAGAAGTTGGTCATACAAACATCGGAGCAGGTAGAATAGTATATCAAGATTTAACTAGAATAACAAAAGCTATAGAAGATGGAGATTTCTTCACAAACGAAATCTTATGCAAAGCTATGGACAATGCAAAAGAACATGCCGTTCATATAATGGGATTATTATCTGACGGTGGAGTTCATTCACATATAGATCACCTAAAGGCTTTAATCAAAATGGCTAAAGAAAAAGGTGTAGAAAAAGTATACGTACATGCATTTACAGATGGTAGAGATACTGACCCTCAAAGTGGTTTAGGTTACGCTCAAGAAATAGAACAATACATGTCTGAAGTAGGCGTAGGTAAATTCGCTACTGTAAATGGTAGATACTATGCAATGGATAGAGATAAGAGATGGGAAAGAGTAGAAGTAGCATACAAAGCTATGGTATATGGCGAAGGTGAAACTGCTAATTCAGCATCAGAAGCTATCAAAGCATCTTACGAAAAAGGTGCAACAGACGAATTTATCGTTCCAACTGTAATAGTTGAAAATGGTGAACCAGTAGGTAAAATATCTGACAAGGATTCAGTGATATTCTTCAACTTTAGACCAGACAGAGCTAGAGAAATATCTAGATCTATAGTTGATGCAGAATTTACAGGATTCGAAAGAGCAGATATAAGCACTTACTTTGTTTGCTTAACAGAATACGATGTTACTTTACCAAATGTTCAAATAGCATTTGGACCACAATCATTAAGCAATACATTAGGTGAATATTTATCAAAATTAGGTAAAACTCAATTAAGAGCTGCTGAAACTGAAAAATATGCACACGTAACTTTCTTCTTCAATGGAGGAGTTGAAGAACCAAATGCAGGTGAAGATAGAGAATTAATACCTTCACCAAAGGTTGCAACATACGACTTAAAACCAGAAATGTCTGCACCAGAATTATTAGAAAAGGTTCTAGAAAAAATAAACGAAGACAAATACGACTTCATAGTTGTAAACTTCGCTAACCCTGACATGGTTGGACATACAGGTGTAATGGAAGCTGCTGTAAAGGCTGTTGAAACTGTAGACAGCTGCGTAGGTAAATTAGTAGACAAAATAGTTGAAATCGGTGGAAGTGCTATAATAACTGCTGACCACGGAAATGCTGAATTAATGGTAGATCCAGAAACAGACAAGGTTATAACTGCACATTCAGTAAACCCAGTTCCATTTATAGTAGCTGGAAAAGATTTCGTAGGCAAAGGGTTATTAACTGATGGTAGATTATCAGATATAGCTCCAACTTTATTAGACATGATGAACTTAGAGAAACCAGAAGAAATGACTGGTCATTCTCTAATAAAATAATAAATAAAATTTGTAAAAATGACAAAAATAAAAAGACAATAGAGAAAAGCTAATCGAGAAGAAAATATACAAGAATAAAACATATAAAATTTACAAACTTACCCATCAACCCATTTGTGAAATATTATTGTTTTACAAATAAACGGCTCGATTAGTAGACAGCATGGAAGGAGAAAAAAATGTCAGTAATAGAATCAGTATACGCAAGAGAAGTATTAGACTCAAGAGGAAATCCTACTGTAGAGGTAGAAGTAGTTTTAGAAAGTGGAGCAGAAGGTAGAGCAATAGTTCCATCTGGAGCATCAACAGGAGCTTTTGAAGCAGTTGAGTTAAGAGATGGAGACAAAGCTAGATACCTAGGTAAGGGTACTCTAAACGCTGTTAAAAATGTAAACGACATAATAGCACCAGAGCTAGAAGGCTTAGAATCAACAGATCAACCAGGGATAGATGCATTATTATTAGAATTAGACGGTACACCAAACAAAGGTAAGCTAGGAGCAAATGCTATACTTGGAGTTTCTATGGCTGTTGCTAGAGCATCTGCAGATGAATTAGGATTACCGTTATTCCAATATATAGGTGGAGTTAATGCAAAACAATTACCAGTACCTATGATGAACATATTAAACGGTGGAGAACACGCTGATAATAACGTAGATGTTCAAGAATTTATGATATTACCAGTTGGAGCTTGCTGCTTCAGAGAAGGCTTAAGAATGGGAGCAGAAGTATTCCATGCATTAAAGAAGGTTCTTGCTGAAAAAGGTTTAGCATGCGGTGTAGGTGATGAAGGTGGATTTGCTCCAAACCTAGGTTCAAACAGAGAAGCATTAGAATTAATAGTTGAGGCGATATCTAAGGCTGGATACGAACCAGGCAAAGACGTTATGTTAGGGCTTGACGTAGCGGCTTCAGAAATGTACAACGAAGAAACTAAAAAATACGTTTTAGCTGGAGAAGGCAAAGAATTAACAGCTGAACAAATGGTTGACCTATATGAGGACTGGACAACTAACTTCCCAATAATCACTATAGAAGACGGACTAGATGAAGAAGATTGGGACGGATGGAAAATACTTACTGATAGATTAGGTAAAAAAGTTCAATTAGTTGGTGACGACTTATTCGTTACAAATACTGAGAGACTTGAAAGAGGTATAGAAGCAGGTGTTGCAAACTCTATACTAATAAAGGTTAACCAAATCGGAACTATAACTGAAACTCTAGACGCTATAGAAATGGCTAAGAGAGCAGGATACACTGCAGTTATATCTCACAGATCTGGTGAAACTGAAGATACTACTATTGCTGATTTAGCAGTAGCTGTAAATGCTGGACAAATAAAAACTGGTGCTCCATCTAGAACAGATAGAGTTGCTAAGTACAACCAATTACTTAGAATAGAAGAGTTAATTGGTGAGCCAGCTAGATACTGTGGAATGAAATCTTTTTACAATTTAAATAAGTAATTTATTTATGAATAGGAAGACTGCTTAAGGTGAGCTATCATTTTAGGCAGTCTTTTTATTATGTTTAAAAATTGTATTATAGTAGCTTTTTAGTGTATTATTATATTATATGAAATATTTGAAATAGGGAGTGATTTGGTGGAGGTACAGCAAAGAGATATAAAATATATGTTTTCAAATTCCGACTTGAAGAAGCTGATATTGCCGCTTGTGGTGGAGCAATTGCTTTTGATTACAGTTGGATTGGTCGACTCGATTATGATAGCGAGTGTAGGAGAGGCTGCTGTTTCGGCGGTTTCGTTAGTAGATAATATTGTTATATTAATAACTCAGATTTTCGTGGCGCTTGGGACTGGTGGAGCTGTTGTAGCAGGTCAGTATTTAGGTCAGAAAAATGAAAAGAAATCCTGTGAGGCCGCGGATCAGTTGATACTGTTTATAACAGTTAGCTCAATTGTTGTGATGGCTGTTTGCTATATACTTAAGTATTTTATTCTTCATAAGGTATTTGGGCATCTTGAACCAGATGTTATGAGCAATGCTAGTACATATTTAATGATAGTTTTCTTATCAATTCCATTTATAGGAATTTACAATGGAGCGGCGGCTTTATTTAGAGCTATGGGAAATTCTAAGATAACTATGAAAATATCTATACTAATGAATACAGTCAATTTTGTTGGAAATGCTCTTTTGATATATGGATTGAAGATAGGTATAGCTGGGGCTGCGATTCCGACGACTTTATCTAGAGTTTTAGCGGCTGTAATAGCAGTTTATCTCATAAGAAACAGCGAATTGCAAATTCATTTATCAGAGAAAATATGCACTCGTTTTAATAAGAATATGATTAAGAAAATATTGTATATAGGTATTCCAAACAGCCTTGAAAATGGAATGTTCCAATTTGGAAAGCTTATAGTTTTAAATTTAGTGGCGAGCTTTGGGACTGCTTCAATCGCTGCAAATGCTGTTGGTAACGCAATAGGTGTGTTCCAAGTAGCACCTGGGATGGCTATAGTGCAGGCGAATTTGGCGGTAATATCGCAATGTGTAGGTGCAAATGATGAATATCAAACTAGATATTACACTAAGAAAATGACCTTGATCGCATATGCAAGTATAATAGTCACAAGTGTAGTTATACTTTTAGCTATGGGAAAAATATTAGAGCTGTATAATTTATCAGATGAAACAGCGGCAATGGCGAGACAGATTTTGGTATTTACATGTATTTGGGGTATAGTAAGCTGGCCATTTTCATTTTTGTTGCCTAGCACACTTAGAGCATCTAATGATGTTAAATTCTGTATGTATGTGAGCGTATTTTCGATGTGGATATTTAGAGTTGGATTTAGCTATGTTATAGGAAGATATATGGGATTTGGTTTATTCGGTGTTTGGATTGCTATGGTTATAGATTGGGTAGTCAGAGGTATTTTATTTGAATGGAGATATTTGAGTGGAAGATGGAAGCTGTATTGGCATTAGAGTTATATTGATGGAGGATATATTTGCATGAAAGTAATGTTAAGGGGGAAGATTACATGAAGGTTGTAGTAGCGATAGATTCACTTAAAGGAAGCTTGAGCTCTGTAGATGCAGGAAATGCTATAAAAGAGGGTGTTCTCAAGGCTTGTCCAGATGCAGAGGTACTTGTCAAGCCCCTTGCAGATGGAGGAGAGGGGACTATAGAGGCTTTAGTCGAAGGTATGAAGGGAACTAAATACAAAATAGAAGTGCACGGTCCGCTCGATAAAAAGGTTACGGCATCATATGGAATAATAGAAGAAGGCGAAAAAACTGCGATAATAGAAATGGCTCAGGCAGCAGGGATTACATTAGTTTCGAAACAAGAGAGAAACCCTTTATACACAACTACATATGGAGTTGGAGAAATAATAAAGGATGCTATACACAGGGGATGTAGAAGCTTTATCGTAGGAATTGGTGGAAGTGCTACAAATGACGCTGGTGTAGGAATGATGCAGGCTTTGGGGTATAAATTTTATGATGTTGATGGAAATTTACTGGGACTTGGAGGTCAAATTTTAAGTAAAATCCACAGAATAGATGATACAGAAGCTTTAAAAGAGCTATCAGAATGTAGCTTCAAGGTGGCGTGTGATGTGGATAACCCATTATATGGTAAAAATGGGGCGAGTTATATTTACGGTCCACAAAAAGGAGCTACAGAAGAAATAGTGAAAATTTTAGACGATGGGCTTATAAATTTAAGCAAAGTTGTAAATAATACATATGAAAATACCCCAGGAGCAGGGGCTGCCGGCGGACTAGGATATGGATTTATGACTTTTTTAGGTGGAAAATTAGAATCAGGCATAGATATAATTTTGAAGGAGATCAATTTAGAAGAGGATATAAAGGACGCTGATGTAGTTGTTACAGGAGAAGGTAGACTAGATGCTCAGACTATAATGGGGAAGGCTCCTATAGGTGTCGCTAAGCTAGCTAAGAAATATTCTAAAAAGGTCATAGGTCTAGGAGGATCTCTGACAAATGACGCTTATAAGGCGAATCAACATGGTATAGATGCGGTATTTTCTATAGTAAATGAGCCGATGACGTTAGAAAAGGCTATGGAGCCTGAAGTCGCTAAGTTTAACTTGAAGATGACTGCTATGCAGATTTTTAATTTAATGAGGTAATCCGTATGATTTAAGATTTATATTGTTAATTTTTTCGAAAGAAGTAGCTGATTTCTTGTAATAAAAGCCGTATTATGATAAACTAAAGGTTGAATAATTCAAGTAAATAATAGGAGGGTACTCATGCTTAATAATATTTTAATGGGTGTACAAATAGTACTATCAGTACTTTTACTATTAGTTATAATGCCTCAAGAAGGAAAAGGAAACTTCTCTTCTGATTTCAGTGGAGCAGGAGAAGATGTTGAAACACAAGCTTATTTTAAACCAAAAGGAAAACAAGCATTTCTTTTAAAATCAACTAAAATATTCTCAGTATTATTTTTCCTTAATGCATTAGCATTAGTAGTAATAAACAAATAGTAAATTAGATGACTGGCCATCATTTAATAAAAATTTAAAGATTGAATTTAGTTTTTAAAATAAAAAAAGTCTTCTAGGACAAAATCCTGGAAGACTTTTTGCTTTAGATAAGTGCCATACTCTTCAATATATAAATCCAAATGAACATAGTGATTATACAGAAGAAAGATGTAAATACTATAAGCTGTGCGGCTAAATCACTGTCCCCGTCCATTTGCTTAGCCATTTGGAATGTAGAAACACCTGTAGGAGCTCCGTATATAATTGTCAAAGTAAGTAGAGCAATTCCTCTGAATCCTAGGTAAACACTAAGTGGAACCATAATTGAGGGAACTAAAATTAATTTGACTATGACTATAATTATAGTTTCGTTTAGGTATTTTTTAATATCAGAGAAGGAGAATGATGCACCTAGTAATATTAACCCTAAAGGAGTAGCTATTTTTGAGATATCCTTAACTGTTGATAGTACAGAAGTTGGAAGTTGGATCCCTATAAGAAGGAAAATTATCCCTATTACAGCTCCTATTATAAGCGGATTAGTTATTACTCCTTTAGCTATTTTTTTGACGTTTATTTGAGAATCTCTGAATATTTCAAGTGATATAACGGCTAGTACATTGAATAAAGGGACTATTGTCGCGATAAGCATAGCAGTAGTACCGACGTTTCCTTCGCCGTAGATTGAAGTCGCAACTGGTATACCAAATATTACGAAATTACTACGGAACACGCCTTGAATTAGAACTCCACGTTTTGAGTTTTCTTTTTCTAAACGAGGAACAATTAGTAATAGTAAAAGGAATAAAATAATTACTCCTGATGCAGCATATAAAATTAATTTAACATCAAACGCTTCTCCTAAATCAGTTGTATAAACGTTGTAGAATAATAGTACTGGTAAAAATACCTTGAAAACAACCTTGTTCATAATATCCAAGGTGTGTTGATCATACATTTTTATGTATTTTAGAAAATATCCTAGAACCATCATGAAAAATAACGGCGCTACGACATTAAATGATAAAATTAAATTTTCCATAAAGCCCTCCGATCGTATGTTATTTTAAATTAAATATACGTTTTAATAAAACTATTTCACTTAATATTATAATATATAATTTTAATTCGTAGTATATTAAATTTGTATAATAAGAATACATAATTAATAAGGCTAAGTCAAAGACCTAGCCTTAATTGTATGTGAAAATTAAACTTATTTATTTACCTTTAAAACTGCACCTTTGTCTCCTGATGTAACCATAGAAGCATATCTTGCTAAGTAACCAGTAGTTACTTTTGGTTCTCTTGGAGTCCAAGCAGCTTTTCTTCTAGCTAATTCTTCATCAGAAACTACGAAGTCTAGAGTTTTTTCTTTGATGTTTATCTTGATTATATCTCCTTCTTCAACTAGAGCTATAGGTCCACCTACTGCTGCTTCTGGAGAAACGTGTCCGATTGATGCCCCTCTAGATGCTCCAGAGAAACGACCGTCAGTTATAAGAGCGACACTTGATCCAAGTCCCATACCAGCTATTGCAGAAGTTGGATTTAGCATTTCTCTCATACCAGGTCCACCCTTAGGTCCTTCGTATCTGATAACTACAACGTCACCAGCAACTATTTTGCCACCTTTTATAGCAGCTATTGCATCTTCTTCGCAATCGAATACTCTAGCAGGTCCTTCGTGAACTAGCATTTCAGGAACTACAGCAGATTGTTTAACTATACCAGAATCTGGAGCTAGGTTACCTTTAAGAACTGCTATACCGCCAGTTTCAGAGTATGGATTGTCTATTGGTCTTATTGTTTCAGGGTTTCTATTTACACAGTTAGCTATGTTTTCGCCAACAGTTTTTCCTGTAACAGTTATTATATCTAGGTTAAGTAAATTTTTCTTAGTTAATTCGTTCATAACTGCGTAAACTCCACCAGCTTCGTTTAAGTCTTCCATATAAGTGTATCCAGCTGGAGCTAGATGGCAAAGGTTAGGAGTTTTTGAACTTATTTGGTTAGCTATGTCTACGTTTAATTCAACACCAGCTTCATTTGCTATAGCTGGTAAATGTAGCATTGAGTTAGTTGAGCAACCTAAAGCCATATCTACTGTTAATGCATTTTGGAATGCTTTTTCAGTCATTATATCTCTTGGTTTTATGTCTTTTTCAACTAATTCCATTATTTTCATACCTGCATGCTTAGCAAGTTTTATTCTTTCTGAGTAAACAGCTGGAATAGTTCCGTTTCCTTGAAGACCCATTCCTAGAGCTTCAGTTAAGCAGTTCATACTGTTTGCAGTGTACATTCCTGAGCATGAACCACAAGTTGGACAAACCTTGTTTTCGAATTCTAAAACATCTGCTTCATCCATAGTTCCAGCAGCGTAAGAACCTACTGCTTCAAACATACTAGATAAGCTTCTCTTTTCACCTTTAACACGACCAGCAAGCATTGGTCCACCACTTACAAATATTGTTGGAACGTTAACTCTAGCAGCTGCCATTAAAAGTCCTGGAACGTTCTTGTCACAGTTAGGAACCATAACTAATCCGTCGAATTGGTGAGCTATAGCCATACATTCAGTAGAGTCAGCTATTAAGTCTCTAGTCACTAATGAGTATTTCATACCTATATGTCCCATTGCTATACCGTCGCAAACCGCTATAGCTGGGAATACTACAGGAGTTCCTCCTGCCATTGCTACTCCAAGCTTAACTGCTTCTACTATTTTGTCTAGGTTCATATGACCTGGAACTATTTCGTTGTAAGAGCTTACTATACCTATTAAAGGTTTTTTCATTTCTTCTTCTGTGTGTCCTAAAGCATTAAATAATGAACGATGAGGTGCTTGTTGCATCCCTTTTCTTACTGCATCACTTTTCATTTCTATTATCCCCCTATAATCGAAAAATATTCATTCAATGTTAAATTTTTTTAATTCAAATTTATATAACTTATAATGAAGGTTTTTATTTTAAAACCCCTTGATATTAGCAATATTATGATGTATTATTTCTTTATAAATTATATAACATCATACTAATATATTTAACATATGATGTCAATAAAAAATAAATAAAAATTGGAAAACAATGAATAAAATTAAAAATAAAGACAATAATATAGCTAAGGAGTTAAAATTATGGAATACAACAGATCACAATCTCTGTCAGATCAGGCTGCTGACGAGATTTTAGATATGATAACAGTTCAGAAAAAGTTTAAAGTAGGTGATAAATTACCAAATGAAAACGAACTATCATCACTCTTAAATGTAAGCAGAACGACATTGAGAGAGGCTATAAAGATGTTAGTTTTACAGGATATAGTTGAAATAAAAAGAGGAAAGGGTACTTTTGTAAAAAGCGATGAGGTAGACAATTTTACTTTGGGTAATTTAAAAGGAAGCAATTCTGATTTAGCAGATTTATTAGAAATGAGGTTGATAATAGAGCCGATGGCAGCTTATTATGCCGCAAAGAGGGCTAGTGACAACGAAATCGAAAAAATACTAAATTATGGACAAATAATAGAAAATAAAATACAAAACGATGAGGACCGAACAGAGGCAGAGCAGCTATTTCATAATGCAATAGCAAAGGCTAGCAGAAATTCCTTTATGAAGGAATTAGTTCCTATTATAAGTAAGGCTATAAATGAGAGCGTAATATTGTCTAAACAGTACGAAAAGGCGACAGAGCTTACTTTGAAGGATCACAAAATGATCATGGATTTTATGAGGGACAGAAATGCAGA